>CAZDSB010000147.1:0-10662 GCA_964507515.1 uncultured Myxococcaceae bacterium | reverse complement strand
TGGCAGCGCCACGGGACCGCCTCGGCGCACATCACCGCGACCGTCCCCTCCCCGGTGAGGGAGTGGAGCGCATCCAGCCCGCGCTCGAACTCGTCGGTCAGCATGTGATCGGCGTAGCCGCGAAAGCCCGCGTTTCGCCAGCCGGCATTCGGGGAGTCCTTGCGCGCGTGGCGCAGGCCACCGAGCGCCGGAAGGTGGACGTAGCGGATGCGCCGCCGCGACAGCGCCGAGCGAAGCGCCTCGGCATCGAACTGCGGGTTGTGCCGCGAGCGCGGGATGGTCCGGATGTCTGCGAGGATCGAGACACCGGCGTCCCCGAGGAGGTCGGCGAGCTCGTCGAGCGTCCGTGTCGAGTGTCCGATCGTGTAGAGCCGCACGCCTCGCCAGCGTGGCCGGCGCGTGCCGGACGGACGACCCGCCGGGCGCGGCGTCTTCGGTGCACCGGCCGATGCGAGGCCGCGGCGTTTCCGAGCTGGAGGTGACACTCCGAACCTTCTCCCGGGGAAACCTATGCACGCGGCCGCGACGTCGCGCGGGCTGGGCGCCCCGGTCAGGCCGCCAGGCGCTCCCGCGAGGGGAGCACAGTGACGAACTCGCGTGCGTTCCGCCGCCAGAGGGCGAGCGGGACGATCTCGGTGCCGCGCGTGACCATCAGCCGGTGAATGTCGTCCACGTTGCCGATCGGCTCGCCGTGGACGCCGAGGAGCAGGTCCTCGGGACGGATCCCCGCGGTCTCGGCGGGAGAACCCGTGCCGACGCCGAGGATGCGCACCGCCTTCGACTGGCCGGACGCCGCAGCGAGCTCCGGCGACAGCTGCTCGCTCCGGGCGGTGACGCCGAGGTAGCGCCGGTCCACCTTCCCCCGGCTCATCAGCACCGAGGTGACCCACGTCGCCGTGCGCGCAGACACCGCGAACCCCATGCCCTGCGCCCAGGGGATGACCGCGGTGTTGATGCCCACGATCTCGCCGCGGGCGTTCACCAGCGGCCCGCCCGAGTTGCCGGGGTTGATCGCCGCGTCGGTCTGGAGGAGCCCCTCGAACAGCGTCCCGTTCGGGCCGGGCAGGCTCCGGTCGAGGGCGCTGACGATGCCGAGCGACACGCTCCGCTCGAAGCGAAACGGGTTGCCGATGGCGACCACCAGCTGTCCCACGGCGATCGACGCCGGGTCGGCCAGCGGCAGCTGCACCGGCGTCGCCTCGGCCACCTTCACCACCGCGAGGTCCGTCGCCGGGTCCGAGCCGACGAGCTCGCCCTTCGCCGTGTCCCCGGCCGGCAGCCGGATGCGCAGCGGCCGTCCGTTCCCCGCGACGTGGTGGTTTGTGAGGAGGAACCCGTCGGCCGCGACGACCACGCCGGTGCCTGCGCCACGTCCCTGCTCCACGCCCACCACCGCCGGGCTCACCCGCGAGACCAGTTGCTGGAGAGCATCGGACAGCTCGAGGAGCGAGGTCACGGCCGCACTCCCACCGCGACGGTGCGATCCTCCACCTTGCCGCCCCGGAGCAGCCTCAGGGGGAGCGATCGCCCCACGGCATCGTGCGCGAGACGGGCGAGGAGGTCGTGCACGTCCTCCATCGGCGTCCCGTCGAGCGACAGGAGCACGTCCCCCAACGCCAGACCGGCCGCGTCGGACGGTCCACCCGGCTCGACCGAGAGCACCAGCAGCCCCGTCTCCTGCCCGGCCGCGGCCCGGGCCTGGCCCTGCAGCCGCACCGGCTGCGTGCCGACGCCGAGGTAGCCACGGCGCACGCGACCGTGGGCGAGCAGCTCCGAGGCGACGCGGGCGAGCGTCTCGGCGGGAAGGACCATCCGCCGCTCGCGCGGGCCGCCCGAGACGTACATCCCGAGCACCCTCCCCTCCACGTCTGCCAGCGCAGCGCCGGCGAGGCCGGGCCGGGCGGAGACGTCGGCGTCGAGCGTTGCGTCGACCCGTGCGCCCCATGGCGTCAGGAAACCAGGCTCGACGACCGAGAGCACGCCGAGGCGCGTCCGGACGGCGCCCCGGGGACGGGAGACCGCCAGAACGAGGCTTCCCACCCGCCGCTGACCCGGCTCGAGCCAGCTGACCGGCGAGAGGTTCGCGCCGGGAACTCGGAGAAGCGCGAGGTCCAGCCCCGGATCACGTCCGACCAGCTGCGCCGGGTGCCAGGTCTCGCCGCTCTGGACCTTGAGACCCTCCTCGCGGTCGGCGGCATGGGCCGCGGTGAGGACCAGGTCCTTGGCCTGGGCGATGCCGGTGATGGGCCAGCGCCGCCCGGAGACCGAGACCAGCCCCTCGCCCACCCGGGCAGTGGCGGCGGAGAGCGCATCGGAGACGGCGGAGGCGGCGGCGAACGGAGAGGAGGCAGTCATGATGTCCGAACGGTACGCGCCGACCTCGGGCGCCACATCGGCCGGACGGGGAGGCCAAGGACCTCCCCATCCGGGCAGGTCGGCCGCGTCGACTCAGAGCGTGACGAGGCCCATCCGGGCGGCCCGGACCACCGCCTCGGTCCGTCGTTCCACCCCCAGCTTCTGGAGGATGGAGTTCACGTGGAACTTCGCCGTGTGCGCGCTGATCTCCAGCGCATCCCCGATGTCCCGGTTGGAAAGGCCGCGGGCGAGCAGGGCCAGCACCTCGCGCTCCCGCGGGGTGAAGGATCCGGAGGCGGCGACCGGGCGCGGCTCGGGCGGCGGGCGGAGCGAGGTGAATCCGTGCTCGGTGACGACGAGCCCCCGGCTCACCGCGAGCAGCGCGGCCCGGAGGGTGGCACCGTCCGCGCTGCGCAGCACGGCACCGGCGGCTCCGGTGGCCAGCGCGGCCCGGGCATCCTGCTCACCCTGCACCAGCGCGAGGACCGGAGGTGCGCCCGGCCCGAGCGGAGGCGGTGGTGCGCTCGCCGTGTCCCAGGCTACCGCGTCCACCGGAGCGCCGGCCTCGACGGTGACCACGGTCCCCGAGCCGGCGAGCAGACCGGCCAGACCGGCCCGCACCAGCGGGTCGGAGGTGACGAGGAGCACGCGCCCGAGCACGGGCGCCGAGTCGTCCGGGACCATCGCCCGGCAATGCATGTCGGCGTGAGCCCGGCGGCGCAACCACTCCGAGCGAAGGCCCGGCGCGGTACGGCGGGCTTCGGACGGCTCAGCCGGTGCCGGAGGGCCGTGATCGCATCGCGGCCGCGCTCCGGATGACCGTCTCGAGTCGGTCCGCGAGCGCATCCAGCTTCCGGTCGACCCCGCGCGCCTGGTTCGCGAAGATTCCCCGGGCGAGCAGGTAGGCCCCGAACACCACCAGCCCGGCTCCGGCGAGGCCGGCGATCGTGGGCAGGTGCAGCAGCGTTGGGACCATCCAGCGGACGTTGGCGCCGAACCCTCCCCCCACCCCGCCGACGATGCCGCCGAAGAGCCCTCCGGCGAGCTGTGAGCGATCCACGGTGATGCGGATGAAGGTCCTGCCCTCGCGCGGGCCGATGTTCAGCTCGACCGCGCTCGTGCCGACGAAGCCGGACAGGGTCAGGCTCCGCCCGATCGCGGTGATCCGGGTTCCCGCTCCGGGCGCCGACAGCGCCTCGCGGATCTCCTGCGCCAGCTGCTCGTGGTGCTCGGCGCCGACTTCTCCGTCCACCACCCGCTCGAGGCGCCGGCGGATCGGAGCACCGGCGAGCGCCGCGGCGATGCTCCCGGGGACGCCGACGTGCTCGTCATCCTCCAGCTCGCGCGCGGCCTGACGCACGAGCGACAGGTCGATGCCCGAGTCGCGCGCGATCTCCTCGATCTCGCGGAGGTTGAGCACGCCCTCGCCGGGATCGGGAAGCCGCTCCAGCTGCGCGGCGCGCTGGAGGATCGCCGCGACCTCCTCCTCGCGGTAGGTGCGCTCGCCGGTTGTCTCGTTCGAGGAGTCGGTGCGTGGCACCACGACCGTGCGGGAGCGTTCGGCAGTCACGGGACCGTCGAAGCCTACCCCGAGCCGCGAGGATGCCTGAATCCTGCGTCAGTCGAAGAGGCCGTGCAGGTAGAACTCGCCCTCACCCGCGCGCCGATACACCCACGCCGCTCCGAGCCCCTCGAGGTGGACCCGGTAGTAGTCGCGCTGGAATGGCGACTCGGTCCACCACTGGCCGCCGAGCCGCTCCGGCCCTGCGACGGCCAGGACCTTCCGCCGCTTGCCGAGGACGCGCGCCGTGCGGAGCGCTCCGAGCGGGTCCAGCTCCACGTCGATCGGCTCGCCCTCGCCGGAGAGCAGGCGCACCGGACGCTCCAGCTGCCAGTCGGGGGTTGGTGGTGGCAACGGTGGGGAACGCCGGGCCTCGGCGAACATCCCCGGCTCGCGGCGTGGTGGCCGGAACGGGCCGGGCGCATGAGCGGCCTCGGGGCGGTGATCGTCGGCGAGCACCGGGCTGCCCAGCGCCTCCGGCCCGAGGGCGGTGGCCAGGCGCGCCAGCACCGTCTCCAGCGCCGCGTCGCCCGCCGGCGCATCTCCGAGCACTCCCTGCTGCCCGTGATCCTCGCAGGACTCGTCCACCGTGAGGATCAGCGTGGCCACCGGCGCGTCGAGCCGCACCGACTCGAGCCGGTGGCGGATCAGATCCAGGAGGAGCTTCGGATCGGTGGTGGGCCGCGCCAGCGCCAGCGGCACGGGATGCGGACCGGCCGGCTCGAGGACCAGGGTGAGCGTCAGCCGCACTGCCGCGCGCTGCCGGCCGCGGAGGCGAGCCGAGAGCCGGTCCAGCGTGGCCTTGAGCGCGAACAGCAGCGGCTCGAGCGACTCGGCCGGCGCCTCGAGCGTTCTCACCTCCTCCACCACCTCGGGCAGCGCCGCCGGAAGGAGCCGCGCCTCGTCCTGCCCACGCACCAGCCGCTGCGCCCGGAGCCCCTCGGCCCCGAGCCGCGAGATGACCTGTGTGGGCTGGAGCACGGCGATCTCGCCGAGCGTGGACAGCCCGAGCGCCCGGAGCGACGCGACGACCTCCGGCGCCTCCTCCAGCGCCTGGAACGGAAGCGCCGCCAGCGCGCGCTCCGAGCCGCCCGGGGCGATGCAGGCGCGGGTCGGGGCGCCGTGGCGGGCCAGGGCGCGCGCGGTGAACAGCTCGGAGGCGAGCACCACCCGCGCCCGGTAGCCGCCGGCGCGCGCCTGGGCCTCCACCTTCTCCACCAGCCCGGCCTCTCCGCCGAAGAGCGAGGCCGCCGAGGCGTCCAGCCACAGCCCGTCCGGAACCGAGAGCATGAACGCGGGGGTGAAGCGGAGGAAGCCCTCGGCCACCGAGGACAGCGCCCGGGTCTCGGCGTCCACGTCGAACGGAGCATCGCGGAGCGCCGGCAGGAGCGCGCGCGCCGCGGTGAGCGTCATCCCCGCGCGGACGCCGTCGCGCTGCGCCGTCCCCGAGGCGAAGGCCACGCGCTGCGCTCCCTTTGCCTCGTGCACCAGGGCCAGGGGCAGTCCGGCGAGGCCGGGCTCCTCCAGCACCCGGCGCTGCACCGGGAAGCGCGGCAGGTGGACGTAGACGATGCGCTGGCTCACGACCTGACTCCCAGGGATGGAGCGAACGGCGGCAGCGGCAGATCCCTCCCCGGCCGCTGCCCGTGGATGCCGATGAGCCCGTCGCGGAGCGTGCAGGCGCGTACCCGGCGGAAGGGCGTGGAGGGCGGCACCGACACAGGTGGCGCATCCAGCCCGTGGCTGCCGGCACCGGCGTCGGACGGGCCGCCCGGGGTGAGCAGGTCCCAGGGCACCTCGACCGCGTGCGCCGCGGAGCCCTGGCGGCTGCGCACCACCTCGAGGCGCATCGCGCGCGGGCCAGCGGCCGAGACGTGGAGACGCAGCGTCCCGTCCGCCGGCGCCTCGGAGGCCGTGAGGAGCAGGAGCAGCCCGCCGCTCCGGCCGGCGGCCTCGACCAGGCGGCGCGACTCGGGCGGCGACAGCCGGACGTCGGTGCGGGTCAGGTCCAGGCCCACCGCGGCGAAGGCCCCGCTGCGGAGCAGCTGGAGCGCGCTCCAGGCCAGCTGCCGCGACTCGGGAGGTCGCACGACGAGGAGCTGCTCCAGACGGACCCCGAGCGGAGGGAGCGCCGGCGCGTAGAGCGTGCGCGGGCCGTCCACCCAGGCGGCGAGCCGCAGCGCCCGGTGCGCCTCGGCGATGGCGCGGAAGGCCAGCCGGGTCCGGCCGGAGGCAGGCTCGCCCCACAGCTCCACCACCTGGCCGAGCGGGAACCCACCTCCGGGGAGGAGGCCGTCGACGGGCGGAAGGCCTGTCCGCAGCACCGAGAGCAGCTGGCGTGGCGCCGCCTGCAGCGTCCGGATCCGCTCCCGGAGCCGCTCGAGCACTGCCGGATCTGCCCGCGCCGCGGTGGCCTCCATCCGCTCTGCCTCCCTGACATGACTCTATACGTCCGTTCAGTATGCATGGGCCACTGACGGCGCCAGGTCGGCGGGCTACATCCGGGGGCGATGCTGCCCCTCCGGCTCGCTGTTCGTCTGGAGCCGAGGACGTCCAGGCGTTCACCCACGACGCGGTCCACGCGCCACTTCCTCGACCTCGAGCGCGCGAGGGCCGGACGAGCGCAGCTGCTGGACGAGCTCGGCGACGCGCTCAGCGGAACGCGGCGCTCAGCCCGCGCAGAGCAGCTTCACCTCGACCTTGGTGTCGGTCGGCCGGCGGAGGCATGCCTGCTGGAACCTCACCGCCTGGGGATCGGTCGACGTGGCCTCGACGAAGGTGATCCCGCCGTTGGCGATGGTGCAGCGCTGCACGGTGCCGTCGGCCCGGGTGATGTCCACCGCGAGCAGCCGCGGATCCGGCACGTTGTCGGTGAGCGTCAACGTCTGCGGGATCGACGCGACCTGCGCGATGGACACCAGGGCGTTGTGGTAGTCGGGCAGACACACCGAGTCGAGGTTGGTGAGCGTGGGGTCGAACGCGAGCGCCATCGCCCGGTGCCGGTAGCCGGGTCCGCCGCTGGTCGGGCAGTCCACGTTCTGGATGATCGAGCCACCGTCGCCCAGCGCTCCCTGGACGCCCTGCGCCTCCTTGTTGGAGCGGGCGACGGGGGCGATCGCACCCCAGAGGATCTCCCGGTGGCGGCCCTGACCCTTCCCGTCGTCGAGGCTGGTGAAGGCCGTGACGTAGTCGCCCACGGGGGTGAGCTGGTTCTCGTTGAGGGTGCAGAAGTCCTGCCCCTGGGCGTTGGTGAAGACGACCGTCGGCGGGTCGTGCGAGATCTCGCTGCAGTCGTCCTCGTCGCTCACCGCGACCACGAGGAGCCGTGCGCCCTCCCGCAGGAAGCCCGCGTTGGGGTTTCCGCCGTCGGGCAGCTTGGTCCAGAAGCCGGTCCCGGTCAGGGCGATGCGTGCGGCCTCGAAGGGCGTCTCCTGGAACGAGCCGTTGATGCCGAGCGCCCGGATGCTCGCGGCCAGTCGCGGCACGATCTCCGGGTCGGGGTCGCTCAGCCACCGCTCCCCGCCGCCCACTCCACCGTCCGCGGCAGAGAAGGGACGCAGCCAGCCGCCCTGCGGATACTTGGTGAGCAGCAGCGAGTTGCCGAAGAAGGCCGAGTAGACCGAGGTGTTCACGAGACCGACCCGGAGGTTCTGCTGCACACCCGCGCCGGTCTGCAGGATCTCGACGAAGGTGGGAAGCTCGCGAGCGACGCCCTCCTGCTCCTCGCTCATGGAGTTGCTGTCATCGACCACGAAGAGAATGTCCGTCTGGACGGGTGCGAAGAGCGGCGCGTCATAGGCGCAGCTCGCCGGAACGTTGGATCCGGCCCGGTCCTGCGGAGCCTCGCACGTGCAGCCGCCGAGCGTGCCCAGCACGCCCAGGACTCCGAGCCACACCCAGTGGCGCCGGTGCTTGACGATGTCGGTTTCTGCTCTATCGGTAAGGGTCTGACTCGGCATCCCGGCTGTTTCCCAACGAAGGACTTTTGATTGCTAGCCTGTGTTCCAGGCAGTACGGACGAGGTGAGGGTTTGAAGTTTCCGACGCACCCGAACGGAGCGCGAATTTTCATGTCGGACGAGAAGAAGAAGGGCGGCCAGTCCGCCACCGCGATGACCTCGGCCATGGGACCGCCCCCGGCCCTCATCAACAAGGACGACATCCCCCAGGTCCTGCCCATCTTGCCACTTCGGAACTCGGTCTTCTTCCCGGGTGGCGTTCTACCCCTCGCTGTGGGACGTCAGAAGACCATTGCCCTCATCAAGGACGCGGTGCGTGATGACCAGCTCATCGGCGTCGTCACCCAGCGCCGGGCCGAGGAGGAGGACCCGGGGGCGAGTGACCTCTACGCGATGGGGACCGTCGCCCGCATCGTGAAGCTCCTCAAGATGGGCGAGGACAACTACTCGCTCGTGGTCCAGGGCCTGGCCCGCTTCCGGGTGCTCGATCTGGTCCAGGAGACCCCGTACCTCAAGGCGCGGGTGGAGCCCGCCGACGACAAGACCTCGGCCGAGAACGTCGAGGTCGAGGCCCTGGGCATCAACCTCAAGAAGCTCGCGCGCGAGGTCATCGAGCTGATGCCGGAGCTGCCGGCCGCGGCGACCGAGCTGGTCGAGTCCATCACCCACCCCGGCCACCTGGCGGATCTCATCGCCGCCAACGTGGACGTGCCCATCGAGGAAAAGCAGGCCGTCCTCGAGACGGTGGACCTCAAGGCCCGGATGAAGCTCGTCCTCGAGCTGCTCAACCGGAAGCGGGAGATCCTCAAGCTCTCCAACAAGATCGACTCCGCCGTGAAGGGCGAGATGTCGAAGACCCAGCGCGAGTACTACCTGCGTCAGCAGCTGAAGGCGATCAAGGAAGAGCTGGGCGAGATGGGCGAGGAGGAGGAGGAGCTCGACGAGCTCCAGGAGCGGCTCAAGAAGGCCGGTTTGCCGCCCGACGTGGAGAAGGTCGCGACCAAGGAGCTCAACCGGCTCAAGACCATCCCCGCGGCCTCGAGCGAGTACACCGTCGCCCGGACCTACCTCGACTGGATCGCCGACCTGCCGTGGGCGAAGACCAGCGAGGACAACCTCGACATCGAGAACGCTCGGTCCACGCTGGACGCCGACCACTACGGCATCCAGAAGGTGAAGAAGCGGATCCTCGAGTACCTCGCGGTCCGCAAGCTGAAGAACGACATGAAGGGCCCCATCCTCTGCCTGGTGGGCCCGCCCGGCGTGGGCAAGACCTCGCTCGGCCAGTCCATCGCCCGGAGCGTGGGACGGAAGTTCGTCCGCCTCTCCCTCGGAGGCGTGCGCGACGAGGCGGAGATCCGCGGGCACCGCCGCACCTACGTCGGCGCGCTCCCCGGCCGCTTCATCCAGAGCATGAAGAAGGCCGGCACCAAGAACCCGGTCATGATGCTGGACGAGATCGACAAGCTCGGCGCGGACTTCCGCGGCGACCCGTCGGCCGCCCTGCTCGAGGTGCTGGACCCGGAGCAGAACAACAGCTTCAGCGACCACTACCTCGACGTGCCGTTCGACCTGTCGAAGGTGCTGTTCATCGCGACCGCGAACCAGCTCGACCCGATCCCCGGCCCGCTCCGGGACCGCATGGAGATCATCGAGCTCTCCGGCTACACCTTCGAGGAGAAGCAGCAGATCGCCCGCATCCACCTCGTCCCGAAGCAGCTCCGCGAGCACGGGCTGTCCGGCGACCACATCGCCATCGAGGACGAGGCGCTGCTCACCATCATCACCAGCTACACCCGCGAGGCAGGCGTCCGCAGCCTCGAGCGGCGCATCGCCGACATCTGCCGTGCGGTGGCGGTGGAGGTCGCGGCCGGGAAGACCGACAAGCAGGTCATCACCTCCGACCGGGTGAAGGAGATCCTGGGCCCCGAGGCCTTCTACTCCGAGGTCGCCGAGCGCACCGAGGTGCCGGGCGTTGCCACCGGGCTGGCCTGGACGGCGGTGGGCGGTGACCTCCTCTTCATCGAGGCCACCAAGATGACCGGCAAGGGCGGCATGACCCTCACCGGGCAGCTGGGGGACGTGATGAAGGAGTCCGCGCAGGCGGCGCTCAGCTACCTCCGCAGCAAGGCGGACAACCTGGGTATCAACCCCAACTTCCTCGAGAAGACGGACATCCACCTCCACTTCCCGGCGGGGAGCATTCCCAAGGACGGCCCGTCGGCCGGCGTGACCATCCTCACCGCTCTCACCTCGCTCATGACCGGCATCCGCGTCCGGGGCGACACGGCGATGACCGGCGAGGCCACCCTCCGCGGGCTGGTGCTCCCGGTGGGCGGCATCAAGGAGAAGGTGCTGGCCGCGCACCGGGCTGGCATCAAGCGGGTCATCCTCCCCGAGCGCGTCCGCAAGGACCTGAACGACGTCCCCGACCAGGCCAAGAAGGACATCGAGTTCATCTTCGTCACCCAGATGGACGAAGTTCTCAAGAACGCCCTCGAAGGCGACCCGTTCAAGGCACGCGCCGGGAGCCCCGATGGTGGCTCGACGCCCGACCTGCCGAAGCCTGAGGTCGTCCCGCCTGCCTCCCCCGAGATCCGCGCCTGATCGCGGAACCCCGGGGTGTTGCGCCGCGCCTGTGACGGACTGAACAGGCGCGGGGCCACCCGCGCTCGTCCGCTCGCTCTTCCACGCGGGGGATCTGCCCTGACCGCCGGCCCGGACATTCCGCTGCAGCGGACCCGGTCTGGGCGTTGAACCCGGGAAAACGCCGCGTAAGATGCCGGAA
>CAZDSB010000146.1:0-6504 GCA_964507515.1 uncultured Myxococcaceae bacterium | reverse complement strand
GTCACGAACTCCGACGGGACGTCCATGTCGACGATGAAGTAGGCCCTGGAGAGGCTGAAGAGCGCCGCCAGGTCCTCGGGCCTGAGGAGGAGCGCGTCCACGCACACGCCCCGCCCCGAGGAGGAGTGGCGGAGACAGGCGACGAACGGAGTCTGTTGATTGCCGTTGAGGAGCCGCCCGATGACGTAGGCACCCCGGTCCCGGAAGAACGGGGAGGACAGGACCTGGATCTGGAAGTTGAGCAGGCGAACCCGTCTTCCGGGCAGATGCTTCCGGAAGGCCAGCAGCAGCTTGCGAAGGTCGCGCCGCAGATCCTCGAACGGCACCGACAGCCCGAGGCTCCGGACGATGTCGTGGACGGTCGAGAGGATGTTCGCCGACGTTGGATACCAGGCGCGCCACGTGACGTCGTCGGCGCCGACGAAGTCCGTGGCCACCGCCTGACGCCAGAAGATGTACTCGTTCCGGTAGTAGGTGCGGTCGAGCACCCGGCAGGCGACGGAGTTGTAGAACGTCTCGGCGCACTCCGGCCGCTTGTGGTCGTAGAGCAGCGCGATGAAGGCCTGCTTCACCTGCGGCCAGAGCGTCTCCTCGCTGCGCGCATCGGGGTAGAGCCGGAGGACCGATTCCACCGACTCGGCCACCCGCTCGTCGTAGGTCCCGATGCCCACCCGGTTGAGCACGTTCGCTTCTTCCCAGTCCGCCCGCTCGAAGGACTCCTTCGCCGCGGCGCTGAGCGCGCGGAACTGCGCGTAGCGCTTCTCGAAGCCGTCGAGGATGGTGCGCGCGATGGCCTGGGGGGTACTCATCGGCTGGATGCGGGTCCGGGCATTCTTGCAGGGATTCGCCTAGGGTGAACGCATGGCCACGCGCCCGAGTCTCGTCCTCCTGACGGTCCTGTCCTTCGCCGGCTTCGCCCCCGGCCCTGCGGCAGCGACCGACGGCGGCACCCCCGCATCGGTCGGCACTCCCGCGTCGCTCGTCACCCCGCTCAAGGATCGGCAGGGGCGCACCGTCGGGACGGTGACAGTCACCGAGACGCCGCATGGGCTGCTCGTGCGCGGGACCGTCGAGGGTCTCCACCCCGGCCCGCACGCGATCCACTTCCACGAGACCGGCAAGTGCGAGCCGCCGTTCACCACCGCTGGCGGGCACTTCAACCCGTCGCAGAAGACGCACGGGGTCCTCAGCCCCGGCGGGCCGCACGGGGGGGACCTTCCCAATCTCGTCGTGCCTGCCTCGGGAAAGCTCGACTTCGAGACCTTCGCCCCCGGCCTCACGTTGAGCACCGGCCCAGGCGCCGTGCTCGACGCCGACGGGACGGCGATCGTCATCCACGCGAAGGCGGACGATCACCAGTCCCAGCCCTCCGGGGACTCCGGTGATCGCATCGCCTGCGGGGTGCTGTCCCGCTGACCCGGGCGCCCGGGCCGGGAAGGGGAGGCGGTCAATGCGGTTCATCGATCGCGAGGAGGTGGCCCGGCGGCTCACCCATCCCGCGGCGATTCGCATCGTGCGGCAGGCCATGATCGCCCTCTCCCGTGGCGAGACACGTCAGCTGCTCCGCTCGATCCTCCCGCTGTCGCCCGGCCGCCTCTACGGCGCGATGACCGGCGCGCTCGGAACCCATGGCCCGTTTGGCTCGAAGGTGCTCAGCGTCTTCCCGGAGAACGTCGCCCGGGGGGGCCAGTCCCACCAGGGCCTGGTGCTGCTCTTCGACCCCGAGTCGGGCGCACCGGTCTGCGCGGTCCACGCCGGCGAGCTCACCGCCATCCGCACCGCCGCGGCGAGCGCGGTCGCGACCGATGCGCTCGCGCGGAAGGACGCCCGGACCCTGGCCATCCTCGGAACCGGCGAGCAGGCTGGCACCCATCTGCGGTCGATCCGCGAGGTCCGGCCGATCGAGCGCGTCGTCGTCTGGGGCCGGTCGGCGGAGCGCGCCGCCGCGTTCGCGAGCCGGATGGAGCGGGAGGTCGGCCTGCCGGTCCGTGCTGCCGGCTCTGCGCGCGAGGCGGTTGCCGGGGCGGACGTCGTGTGCACCGTCACCGCCGCCCCCGAGCCTGTCCTGCTCGGCGCCTGGGTCCATCCGGGCACGCACCTGAACCTCGTCGGCTCGAGCTACCTCGGCCCGGTGGAGGTGGACGACGCGCTCGTGGTCCGCTCGCGCTTCTTCGCCGACAGCCGCGAGGGCTGCCTTCGCCAGGGTGCGGAGTTCGTCAAGGCCCGTGAGGCCGGCCTGATCGGGAACGACCACCTCGTGGCGGAGATCGGCGAGGTGCTCGGCGGGGCGGTCGCCGGCCGGCGGAGCAGCGAGGAGATCACCGTCTACAAGTCACTCGGGCACATCGTCCAGGATCTCTCCACGGCGTGGGCGCTTTACTCCGGAGACCCGTGATGGCCGATCCGCACTTCGAGGACATCCGCGACGCCTGTGCCCGTCTCCACGCGCGCGGCCTGCTCGCCGCCGCCGACGGGAACGTGAGCGTGCGCCTCCCGGACGACACCCTCATCCTCACCCCAGCGGGCGTGAACAAGGCGCAGCTGGCCCCGGGGACGCTCGCACGCGTCGCGCTCGACGGGCGCATCCTCGAAGGTCGGCCCTCGACGGAGCGGGCGATGCACCTCACCGTCTACCGGGCCTGCCGCGAGGCCCGGGTGGTCATCCACGCGCATCCGCCGATCGCCATCGCCTGGACCCTGGCCCGGCCGCATCTCACCGAGCTGCCCACCGACTCGCTCCCCGAGCTGCTCCTCGCCGCCGGCCGGGTCCCCATCGTGCCCTACGCACGGCCCGGCACCGAGGAGATGGGGGCGGTCCTCCTGCCGTTCCTTCCCGCGCACCGGCTGCTGCTGCTCTCGCGTCACGGCGCGCTCGCCTGGGGCGAGTCGATCGAGGAGGCGGTGAACGGCATCGAGCGCGTCGAGCACAGCGCGATCATCCTCAAGGCCGCCGAGGAGCTCGGAGGATTGACGCCGGTCCCTCCGCTCGAGCTGGAGGAGCTCCGCGCGCTCCGGGCAAGCATCGGACCGAGGCTCCTGTGAAGCACATCGAGGGCGTGGCGCTCCGCGCAGATGACCACCGCTTCGAGATCCTGGATCAGACGCGCCTGCCGGACGCCGAGGTCTGGCTCGACGCGAGCGATCCCGACGCCATGGTCGGCCACATCCAGCGGCTGTCGGTCCGCGGGGCCCCGCTGATCGGGGTGGCCGCGGCGCTCAGCGTGGCGGCCGTCACCGAGCGCGGCGCCGACCTTCCGGCACTCCACGCTGCCATCGAGCGCCTTCGCGGGGCGCGGCCGACCGCGGTGAACCTCGCCTGGGCGATGGACAGGCTCCGCGGCGCGCTCGACGCCGGTGGAGGCGCTGCGGATCTGGTCCGGGAGGCCGAGGCGATCCACGACGAGGACGTCGCGGCCTGCGCGCGGATGGGCGACCTCGGCGCGGACCTCGTCCGTCCTGGCGAGCAGCTGCTCACCCACTGCAACGCGGGCGCGCTGGCGACCGCCGGCATCGGGAGCGCGCTCGGCGTCATCCACCGGGCGCACGCACGCGGCCGTGACATCCACGTCTGGGTGAACGAGACGCGTCCGCTCCTGCAGGGAGCGCGGCTCACCGCGTGGGAGCTGGGCCGGCTGGGGGTGTCGTACACCCTCGTGACCGAGGGAATGGACGGCGCGCTGTTCCGCGCGGGCAAGGTCGACCGGGTCATCGTCGGCGCCGACCGGGTGGCGAGGAACGGCGACTTCGCGAACAAGGTCGGGACTTACGCGGTCGCGGTCCTCGCGCGGGCGCACGGCGTGCCGTTCCATCCCGTCGCGCCCTGGTCGACCGTCGATCTCCGGTGTCCCTCGGGAGAGGCCATCCCCATCGAGGAGCGCGCGGTGGAGGAGGTCCACGGCGCACGCGGCGTCCGCTGGGCCCCGGCCGGCGCTCGCGTGTTCAATCCCGCGTTCGACGTCACCCCCGTCGCGCTCGTCACCTCGCTCGTCACCGAGAGGGGTGTCTTCGACGGCGAGCGCCTCGCGGCCGGCGAGCTCGCACGCCACGCGTGAAGTGCTGAACCGTCCGGGGTCGCGGACTCGACAGCCCGGCCTCGACGGGACGAGGCTCCTCGAGGGCCTGCAGCGGTTGCAGCTCGAGGAGAACGACGACAGGCCCGTCGAGATCTCGATGCTCCTCCACGTCACCGTGCACCGCGAGGACGGCTCTTCCGCGCCCTGAGCGTCATCGCCGGGACCTCCCGGCTCTCAGGCGCGCAGGCCGAAGATCGAGCGGAGCCGGTCGAGGATCCAGTTCGCCTCGCGGACCTCCACCACGTTCCCGTTCGCCTCGGAGACGGCGCGCAGCTGCCCTCTCCGGTGGGCCAGCGCCTCGGAGAGCAGCCCCGCCAGCGCCGGCTGCTCGTCGAAGAGCTGGGCGAAGGTGGGCCGATCGAGCTCGAACAGCACCGCGTCCTCGGCGGCCACCACCGTCGCCGATCGAGGCTCGCCGGTGAGGAGGGACATCTCGCCGAAGTACTGCCCGCGGCCAAGCCGCGTCACCTCCACGCCCCGACCCGTCAGGATCGAGACGCTCCCCGCGGCCACCACGTAGAAGGTCCGGCCGGGGGCGCCCTGCTCGATGATCCGCTCGCCGTGGCCGAAGCGCCGGGCCACCATCTCGTGCGCGACCCGCTCGCGCTCGGCCGGACCGAGCACCCGGAACAGGTCCACCTCGTCCAGGAGCGCGATCCGGTGCGTGACCGGGAACTCGACCAGCTGCTGCTCCCGGAACCGGTGGTGCACGACGGTCTGGTGGAACGGCACCTCGATGCCCTCGCGCCGCAGCCGGTACCAGAGCCGGGTCAGGATCTCGTCGCGCGCCCAGTTCGTCCGGGTCACGTCGTTGACGTAGGCGCGGATGCGATACTTGATGCCCGAGCTCTCGTACGCCCAGGTGCGGATGCGCGCCGTCGGCTCGGCCAGCACCAGCGGCACCTCCGCCAGCGTCTCGCGGATGACCGCCTTCACCCGGTTGGGCGGGGTGTCGTAGGTGAGCTCGACGTAGGTGTCGAACCCCACCGGCTCGGTTCCGCTCGAGTAGTTCTTCACCCCCTGCTTGCTGAAGGTGGTGTTCGGCAGGGAGATGACCTCCCGGCGCTTGTTCTCGACCCGGGTGGCGCGCCAGCCGATCTGGACGATGCGCCCGAAGATCTCGTTCCCCACCGAGATGGTGTCTCCGACCTGGAAGGGTCGCTCGAGCTGGATGGCCAGGCCGGCGAACAGGTTCCCCAGGGTCTCCTGGAGCGCGAGGCCGATGACCACCGAGACGATCGCCGACCCGGCCAGGAGGCTGGAGAAGTCGATGCGGAACTCGCGCTGGACGATGATCAGCGTCGCGATCAGGAACAGCGTTCCGTCCAGCACGTCGCGGAGGATCTTCGGCGTCGGCCGGCTCCGCACCCGGGCGAGCTTCAGCAGCAGCGAGACCCCCAGGCGAATGAACCCGAAGGTCAGGGCCAGCATCCAGGCCAGCTCGAGCACCTGGTGCAGCCCGACCGCCAGCTCGGCCCCGCGGAAGAGGTCCACCGTCCGGAGCACGAGGTAGCCGAGGAAGAGCGAGGCCGCGCCGCGCAGATCCCGGCGGAACTGGGGATCGCCGCTCAGCGCCTGGAGGCCCAGCAGCAAGACCACCAGCCCCGCGCAGGCGGCGATCAGGCCATGGCTCTGGAGCAGGGGGAGCACCAAGCGCGGGCCCGAGGATGCGGGTCGCTCGGGAGCCCCGTCAAGGTTGACGGCGCCATCCGTCCCGAGCATGTGAGGAGGTTCCTCCGATGGCCCTCTCCGACGTCCAGGGACAGCCCCGCGCCGTGCACGTGCTCCAGGCCGCCCTGTCCCACGGAACGGTGCATCACGCCTGGCTGCTGACCGGGCCTTCCGGGGTGGGGAAGGAGCTGGCCGCCCTCGGGATGGCCCAGGCGCTGGTCTGTCCCGTGGCCCCCCTCGTGGGCTGCGGAACCTGCCCGGCCTGCACCCGGGTGACCCGTTTCCACCACCCAGACGTCCTCTGGCTGATGCCGGAGGAGGACGCCGTCCGGAGGAAGCTCGCCGCCCGCAGCGACTTCGACCACGTCCCGTCCCGGGAGATCCGCGTGGACCAGGTGCGTCGCCTTCAAGAAAGGCTCGCCCTCCGCCCGCTCGAGGCCCCCCGGAAGGTCGTGCTCCTGCTCCCGGCCGAGGCGATGAATCCCCAGGCCCAGAACGCCTTCCTCAAGACCCTCGAGGAGCCGCCCCCGGACACGGTGCTCCTGCTCGTGACCGCCGCCCCCGACCGCCTCCTGCCCACCCTCCGGAGCCGGTGCGTCCGGGTCGCGTTCGGCCCGCTGCCCCACCTCTTCGTCCGCGACGAGGTGCAGCGGCGGCTCGAGGTGACGAAGGAGGTGGCCGAGGCGGTGGCCTCGCTGGCGGACGGGAGCCTGGAGCGCGCGCTGTCCCTCGACGCCGAGCGCCTGGCCGACCGGCGCGG
>CAZDSB010000145.1:0-2518 GCA_964507515.1 uncultured Myxococcaceae bacterium | reverse complement strand
CTCGCGCTCGTTGGACCGCCGTGCCGGGTCGCCCGGGTGCTCGCTCGTGTCCGAAGAGGCGGAGGCGTCGCGGCCGAAGAGCGTCGCGAGAGAGTGGATGGGGCCCGGCATCGCCGCCGAGGTCCACGCCGGATCCGAGTCGCTGGCGTAGATCCGCTCGACCGCGCTCCACGGGAGGGCGATTCTCTGGCCGCCGGCCTCCACGATGAGGAAGCTCCGGAGCGAGCGCGCCATCGGGAACTGGAGCCGGAGGGTGGTGCCCACGCCTTCCGTATCGTGCCGCGACGCGAACCCGCCCAGGCTCTCGAGCGCGTTCTCCAGAAGCTGGAGCGCCTCGGGGTCGAGGGTGACCGGCCCTTCGATGCGAAGCCGGGCTTCCAGACCCTCGCGCGCCGCGGTGAGCCCGATCTCGATCGTCTCCCCCGATTCCGGGAGGGGCTGCATGGTCTCGAGGATGCGAAGCACCAGCGGGAGGAGGATCGCGCCGATCTCGGGCTCGAACCCCACGCCGCCGGTCTGGACGGAAAGGCAGATGCGACGCCCCCGGTCGCCGGTGTGGGCCGCGGTGTACATGTCGTCGAGGTAGCGGTCCAGGGGATCGAGGAACTCCCAGAGGAGATGCTCGTCCAGGTCGCGCGCCCTGCGCTCCAGCGAGTACTGGAGTCCCAGGAGCTGGTTCAGCTCGTGCGCCAGGCTTCGCAGGCCCGAGGTCGTATCCTGCAGCTTCTGATGGATGATGAGCGAGCGGCCCTCGAGCGGGCTCTGCTCGCCGCGCTTGTTGCCCCGCGCGATCCGGTGACGCTCGACCGCCTTCTGCACGCCGTCCCACTCGGTGAGCGCCGAGTGCGCCGCGTCCAGGGTGTCGTTGACCGTATCCGTCATGGAGCCGATCCGCTCGTTCTGATGGATGAGGGAGTTCTTGATCTCGAAGGTGAGGGCGAGGAGGTTCTCCTGGCTCCCCACGTCGGCGGCGGTGGTCTCGTCGATCATGCCGCGCGCCGAGTTGGACTCCTGCGAGCGCGCCTGCTTGAGGTTCGCGCGGAGACGCTCCAGGACCTCGCTCACGATGCCGGCGTGCTCCACCAGGGCGATGAACCCGTCGGCCCGGAGGCGCTCGATCAGGCGCTCCTCCGCGTCCAGCGCCACGCGGCACTGGGCCACCACCTCCTGGCGCTGCGCGGGGCGGAGGTGACCCATCTGGGCCAGGGCCTCGCGCATCTCGACCGCGAGGCTCGCGATCTCGCCGACCTCGAGCCACTCGGCGCTCCGTTCCACCAGCCGGATCGCGAGCTCGGCGATCGACAGAAGATCGCTCTGCTCCCAGCTGGTCTCGTCGTCGAGGCAGCGCCGTACGGCGGCAACCTGCTCGTGGATGAGCGCGCCGAAGGTCGCGCCTAAGCGCGACATGACTTGGGTTTGGTTCAGGTACTCGGAAGCCGCGGTTCTCATGCCGCCTCTCGTTGGCCCTCAGTCCGGGGCGAGGGGTCAGCTCTCGAAATGGGCTCCGGGTTTGAGCCCTTCGATCAGCAGAATCCCCTCCACGGGGGATTTTTCGGCGGGTCCGGGCGCGTTCTCCACGTTATCCTGCGCCGAATTCCGGGGCTCTTGGCTGGAACGGATGGAGATCGGGCCGTCCGGGCCGGAGTCGGATCCCTCCGCCGACCCCCCCAGGCTCTTCAGGAGCTCCCGGGAGCGGTCCAGCAGACGGACGACCTGGACGCGCGCGCTGCGGCTCGAGGGCAATGGAGCGGAGGAGCCGGACATCTCGGCCAGCGCGGTCTTGGCGTCGTTGCTGGTCGCGTGGATGGCGGTGATGGTCTCGCCCACCTTGTATTCAATCTCCGAGGAAAGCCTCGAGATGGTATCGGTCGCTTCCCGCGCGAACTCGGCCAGCCGGCGCGTCTCCTCGGCGATCGCGGCGAACGCCTCGCTGCCCGAGCGTGTGGCCTCGAGCGCGGCGTTGAGCGCGAGCAGGGTGGCGCGATTGGTGACGCGCTCCGCGACCGAGGCCAGCTCGTTCGCGCGCATGAGCCCCGCGGCCAGATCCTCGATCCCGTCCGCGGCGGTGAGCACCACCGCGTCCACGAGCTGGGCGGGCGTGCGAAGCGACGGGTCCTCGCCGGCCGAAGGGGTCTGGCCGTTCGCGGCCCCCGCGAGCGTGGTGCGGAGCGACTCGATCTCGCGGACCAGATCCCGGAGCCCCGCCTCGAACGCGGGTCCCACGACGGGAGCCTTCTCGTCGCTGGAGGGCTTCGGCCAATCCGGAGGAAGCGCGTCCCCGCCCGCCCCGATCAGCTCCTCCTCCTCGCCCAGCGAGAGGTGGCTCACGACCGGCAGCGATGAGGAGCCCTTCACGCCCTCGAGCAGGGGCAGGAGCGGGCCCGCGCGAAGCTCGGGTGCCTCGACCAGAGGATCCTTGCCGTCCCGCACGAGCGACGCGGCCAGCTCGACCTGCTTCTTGAACTGCTCCACCTGCGCGCCCGAGGCCGGATTGCCGCGGGCCTCGAACGAGAGACGA
>CAZDSB010000144.1:0-8185 GCA_964507515.1 uncultured Myxococcaceae bacterium | reverse complement strand
ACGTTCGCGGTCATCCCCGGCTTGAGCTTCAGATCCGGGTTGTCGACGTCGATGACGGCGTCATAGGTCACGACGTTCTGCAGCGTCTGGGGTGCGTTCCTTATCTCCCGGATCGTCCCCCGGAACGTCTCGGCCGGATATGCATCCACGGTGAACGTCGCCTTCATTCCCGCCGCGACACGGCCCACGTCCGCCTCCGCGAGGTTCGTGTCCACCTGCATCCTCCGCAGGTCCTGGGCGATGAGGAACAGGGTCGGGGACTGGAGCGTGGCGGCCACCGTCTGGCCGACGTCCACGTTCCGGGAGATCACGACGCCGTCGATGGGAGCGGAGATGGTCGTGTAGGCCAGGTTGATCTCGGCTTGCCGGAGCGTGGCGCGTGCGTCGGCCTCCTGCCCCATGCTCGCCCGGAGCTGAGCCTCCGCCACGCGCAGCGCCGTCTCGCTCTCGTCGAGCGTCGACTGTGCCACTAGGTTCTGCCGTCGAAGGACCCTGTTGCGCTCGGTCTGGAGCCGGGTGTTGACCAGCTGAGCCTCGGCCAGCTGATGGTTCGCCTGTGCAGAGACGACTCTCGCGCGTGCCTGCTCCAGCGCGGCCTGGTACAGCGACGAGTCGATGCGTGCGACGACCTGACCCCGGTGCACGATGGTGTTGAAGTCCGCGCCGAGCCACTGGACGCGCCCGGAGATCTGACTCCCCACCTGGACCGTGACCAGTGCCGAGAGCGTCCCGGAGGCCGTGACCCGAGCCTGGATCGGCCCGCGAGAAACCGTGGCCGTCTCGAACTGGAACGGGCTCACCTTCGTCCGTGGCCGGAGAGCGAAGACCAGACCAACGGCGACAAGGGCCGCGAGCGCCAGCGCGAGGGGGACGACCCATCGCCAGTGATCACCGAGCCAGCCCCAGTGAGGCCGGGAGAGCCCAGGGGGCGGATGAAGGGCCTCCGTCGTCATCGAGCGCCTCCGTGCGAGGGGTTCGATCCGGCAGACCTCGTGTTCATGCGACGAGGGCGAGCATCCGGTGTGCCAGGCCTCCGGTCGGCGACCCGTACTCCGCGCCGCAAGCGCTGCATCCAGACAGGTCTGCTCGCAGAATCTGCGCGCTTGCGCTCCTGCGGCTCGCGCGCTTCGGACGCATCTTCTCCGGGCATGACGTCTGCTTCTGGAGTCTCGGAACGATGAACGTCGAGCAAGCGAAGAGGATGCCGAACGGTCCGGGCCGCAGATGAGTCCGCTCGCTCAGGGACGGGTGCTGGCCGCTCTGCGCGAGCCGGCCGCATATCTCGAGGCGACGGGCGAGATCCGGACCATCCGCACACACGTGTCCACGGTCTTCCTCGCCGGCGACTTCGCCTACAAGGTCAAGCGGGAGGTCCGGTTTCCGTTCCTCGATCTCTCGACGCTGGAGCTTCGTCGACTCTGCTGCGAGGAGGAGCTCAGGCTGAACCGACGCCTCAGCCCCGAGCTGTACCTGGGCGTCGTCCCGATCACGAGCGACGCGGGCGGTGTTCGCGTCGATGGCTCCGGCGAGATCGTCGAGTACGCGGTGAAGATGCGTCGCCTGCCCGAGGACCGGATGATGGACGCGATGCTCCGGTCAGGGCGACTTCCGGCGGATGCCATCACGCGGGTCAGCGAGCTGCTGGCACACTTCCATGCCGGTGCCGAGCGCGGCGAGGCGGTCGCGTCGTCCGGATCTCCCTCGGCGATCGCCGGACTGTGGGAGGACCACTTCGAGGAGACCGCACCGCTGGTCCACGGAGTCCTCGACCCCTTCCAGGATGCCTTGCTGCGCGGCACGGTCCGGGCCTGGCTGGTACGGAAGCACGCGCTTCTCGAGCGGCGCCACCGCGATGGATACATCCGCGACGGGCACGGAGACCTCCGGTGCTCGTCCATCTGCCTGACCGAACCCATCCAGGTCTTCGACTGCCTCGAGTTCAGCCAGCGCCTGCGCTGTGGAGACGTGGCATCCGAGCTCGCCTTCCTCGCCATGGACCTGACCTGGCGCGGACGCCGCGACCTGGCGGACGAGCTGGTCCAGCTCTACGCCGAGCTCACCCGGGACCGTGAGCTCGAGGCACTCATCCCCTTCTATGCCTCTTACCGTGCCTGCGTCCGGGCCAAGGTCAGCGCGCTCTCCGCCCGGGACGCCGAGATTGCCCCGACCGATCGGGCGCGCTTCCGTACCGACGCGCGAGAGCTGTTCGAGCTCGCCTGCCGCTATGCGGGGGAGGACCGGCCGCCGGTTCTGCTCGTCGTCTGTGGCCTGTCAGGAACGGGGAAATCGACCGTCGCCGAGCAACTGGCGCGGACCGGATCGGGACTGGTCCTCTCCACGGATCGGATCCGGAAGGAGCTTCATGGAGCGGCGCCGACGGAACGACGGGCTGCTGCGTTCGAAGCCGGCATCTACTCTCCCGATGCGACGCGACGGACGTACACCACCCTGGCGGACCGCGCCGAGGCTCTGCTGCGTTCCGGACGTTCGGTGATCGCCGACGGGACCTGTTCGCAGGCCTGGCAGCGCGAGCTGCTGACAAGAGCCACCGAACGCGCCGGGGCACTTCGCTTCGTTCTCGAGCTGACCGCGTCTCCTCTGAGAACACGACAGCGACTGGACCTGAGGACACGAGACGCATCGACGGAGTCGGATGCGAGCTGGGCAATCCATCTCTCGCAGCGAGCGCGATGGGAACCGATCTCGCTCCCGGACTGGGATCATCCGGTCGTGAGCTCGGAGCGAGGCGTCCAGGACGTGGTCCGCGACGCACATCGCGAGGTCTTGGCGCGCCTCGAGCCCTGAGATCGGGCCGGTGGGTCGCACTCCTTGCGTGTTTCGGAGGTCGACCCGCCGTCCTTGCGCGCCGTCCGAGCTGGATGCCCCCTCAGGAACGGTCCCCCCTTGCAAATTCGCTGCGTGGGTGTGGAACGATGAGCGCATTCAGGCTGATCACGGTGTGCATCGCGGGCGCGGTGCTCGGAGTCATCATCTGTACGGTCGCTGGCTGGCGCCAGATTGGCGTCTGGCTGGCGTTCGTCTTCGGCGCCATCGGTGGGCTACTCGGTGGAAGCGCCGCTCACGGCTGGTTCCCGTCTGGACTGACCTGGGGATCGCTGGGGTATCACCCGCTCGACCTGGTGTTCGCGCTGGTCGGAGCCATCGTCATCATCCTTCTCGTCCGCATGGTCTGGGGCCCCGACGTATCGCGTCCCCAGCAGGGCTCGCGGACGGCGTGACGCCGGGCCGCTCATCCACCCGGCGCTTCTGCCTCCAGGACCGCTCCCCGATCGAGCATGTCTCCCGTTCCGGGAGGCATCATCCGTGCCCTCGAGTCGGCGTCTGGCTGCTTCTCCGGGGAGGCGCCCTCCGAGCCGTGCTCGACGACGACCCACAGACTCGGAAGTCCCGCGGGTCCGGGAAGAATGCCGTGCCAACGCTCGGGCAGATCGGGCGGCGCCCAGCGGAATAGCCAGGCTGCATCAGCGGGCGAGAGGTTGATGCACCCATGCGAGACTGCCGTCCCGAACCGATCGTGCCACAGGGCGGCGTGGATGGCCGCATCCCCGGCAAAGAAGAGGGCGTTTGGCACCTCCTCGACGAGGTACGCCACCCGGTGACCCCGCATGGGTCCGTGCCGGAGCTTCAGCCACACCCGGAACTGCCCGGTCGGAGTCTCCCAGTGCTTCTTGCCCGTCGAGACGAGCGTTGCGAACACCAGCCGGTCCCCCTCGTACGCGGTGAGCACCTGCTCGAGTGTGTCCACGTGAACCCACTTCTCCTCGGGTCCGACGCCCCCGGGCCTGGGGCGGGACAGCGCGAGTCGGACCGCCTCCCGGGGCAGTGATCCCACGTCGGTCTCGATCGAGGGATCCACGGAGGTGACCGGCACGGCGGCGGTCGTTCCAGCACGATCCACCCCGCCCGGGCCCCGCCCGGAGGCCTGACCCGCCGCCGGTGAAGGAGGAACGCGAGCCTGGGAGGCGGGTCGTGCACTCCTTCGAAGTGGCTCCCCGACAGGAGCTTCACCGTGGATCAGGCGACGAAGGTGCCATCCGGCCGCTCGAGCCATTCTCCGGTCGGATCTGCGAGGGGCTTGAACGCCAGGATCTGTCCGAGCCTGTGATGGTCGAGGACGGGTCCGCTGACCGACGGTTCCCGTCGGATCTCCATCGTGGGGACGATGACCTTCCCGTACAGGTACTCGGGCGGCCCGCTCTCGTCGGGCTCGCTGTCACTCAGCAGCTTGCTTCGAACCCTGATTCTCGCTCCTCTCGACCCGGTCGCCCCGCTCCAGCACCCCGATGATCGGACTGCTCGGGTCGGGCAAGAAGCGGACATAGGCGCCGCTCAGGGCTCCCAGGGCCGAGGCGAGATTCAACGGACGGCGCATTCGCCGGCGCCTTGCTCGCGGTCAGGACCGGGAGCGTGACGTGACCGCAGCATCATTGCGCTGACAGACCGCGGCCAGAGTCGCCGCGACGTGCTGCGGGCGGACTTCACTCTGTTCCTTGCGACTCTCGCGAGCCAGATCATCGAGCGAGAGAAGTCCGACGAGCTTCCACGAACTGTCGACCACGGGAAGCCGACGAATCAAACGGGTGCGCATGAGGCGTTCAGCCACGTCGACCGACTCGTGACTCATGACGACGTCGACTCCCACGCTCATCACCTCCGAGACCGGGACACTCCACAACCCCCTGTCAGGGAAGCGGCCAGCCAAACAGATGTCTCGATCGGTGATCAGGCCCCGAACCCGCCCGTCCAGCTCGACGACGATCGCGCCCACGCCATGCTCCCACATCTGGCGAGCGACACCATCGAGCGTGTCCGTTTCGACGCAGGTCCGGGCTGGGCACGACATGATCTCATCGACTCTCATCTTCGTCTCCTCAGATCGCGCCCGACCATCCGATCACCGCTGCCCGTCTCCGGCGAAGAGCCCACGGGCGGCCTGCAGGAAGTCCGTCTCCGTCACGATGCCCATCAGGTGACCGTCGCTCCCCACGACGGGCAGACAACCGAACTGGTTCTCCAGGAGGAGCTCGATTGCGGCCGGGACCGGAGTCTCCGGCGTGACGGTGACGATGTGGCGGCTCATGCACTCGCCGACCCGCTTCTTCTTGCCTTTCCCGAGAGCGGCCAGCACGTCCCGCGCGGAGAGGAGACCGATCAGGTTCTCGTTCTCGTCGACGACGGGAATGTGCCTGAACGACCCCAGCTTCATGTCGAGGTCTGCCGTCGCGAGAAGATCCGAATCCCGGGCGGTCACCACAGCGGTCGACATCAGGTTCTCGACCTTCATTGCCCTTGCCATGGAGCTCACCCGTTGCACTGCCCGCGCCAGGGCGCGGTCCCCGCGCGCCCGGTCACGGCGGAGGCACCGGGCATCGGCTGGGCGGGGAGCGTTGCGCGGCATGGGCGGGCCACGCAATTCCTGCGCTGGCGAGGTCTGCCCCCCACCAGACGGCTGCTAGCCGCGAGACACGACTACCACGCTCCTCGAGCCTCGCTCTGATGACCGAGCTTCAGCGCAGCGAGGAAGTCCAGCGCCTCGGAGGCGAACTCGGCCTCGTGGCCGACGAACATGTGGCCGCCGCTGGCATAGCCGATGAACCGTGCGCCCGCGATGTGCTCGGCGGTGTACTGCGCGCCGGCGTAGGTCCCGTATCCGTCGTCCCTGGCGCTGGCGATCAGCGTGGGAGCGGAGATCCGATCGAGCGGGAGCGGACGCAAAGCGCGCCCGACTGCGCCTTCGTTGATCAGCCCCTGGGCCCGCTTGCTCACCGGCAAGATCAGGTCGAGCATGGCGTAGACCCGCCGCCGCTGGGCTTCCGATGCGTCCGCGACGACTCCCGTGGGCGTTCCGAGCACCGTCTCGACCATCTTCGACCGGAAGGCTCGTGTCCCGGCCCACAGGAGGAAGTCCGACCGCACGACCCGGTCGATCACGAGGTGCGTCGATCGGGGGAGGCGATCGGCTGCCTGGGCCGGGTACGCCAGGGGAACCAGCAGGATCATCGCCCTGCAACGATCGGGATGGCGCAGGCAGAACTGGATCGACGAGGGCCCTCCGGCCGATACGCCGAAGACGGCAGCGCGAGAGACGCCGAGCGCATCCAGGAGGCAGGCGTGAGCGTCCGCCTGCGCCTCGGCCGACGCGTCTTCGGGCAGCGGCGTACGCAGGTACCCGAAGCGCGACACCGCGATCACCCGGTAGCCGTGCTCACTCAAGGGAGCACCGAGCAGCAGGCCCTGGTCGAATCCTCCGCCCGCGCCATGCACCACGAGCACGGGAGGACCGTTGCCGCGCTCGGCGTACTCGATCGGCCCGCACTTCGTCTCGGCCACGGTGCTCCCGGTCGAGATTCGGCGCCGCGCCGCACCTATATCGTGCGCGTACGCGAACCAGATCCCGACCAGCCCCAGGCCCGCAGCGGCCAGTGCTCCGGTCAGGATCCGCTTCATGGTCGCTGGATTGCAGCAAGAGTCGCGCCCGCCTAGCCGGCGGTGGCGAGCCTCGTTCGTCGCGGCCCGATTGCACTCCATGCGGTCCAGTGGACGTTGGGCGCAGGACGTGCGCACTCCGAGCGGCTCGGTCTTCGAGCCCCCGGGCACGATTTCTGTACCCCCTCGAATGTGCGCCGCTCCGACTCAGGGCGACCACGAGCCGTGGAGCAGATTCGATGGGCAACCGGCATGTCGTCATCGTCGGCGGTGGTCTCGCTGGCCTCTCCGCGGGCTGCTACGCCCTCAGGAGTGGCTTTGACGCGACCATCGTCGAACACAACCTCCGACTGGGCGGAGTCTGCACCGCCTGGGAACGCGGTCGCTTCGTCGTGGATGGGTGCATTCAGTGGCTCACCGGGGGAGCGTTTCTCAAGCTCTACCTCTACGACGAGCTCGGCATCTCCCGACGGGTTCCGCTTCGAACCCTCGACACCTGGCAGACCTACCTCGACGTTCGCGATGGCCTCACCATTCCGTTCCACCGCAACCTCGACGGAGTGATCGCCGAGCTCTCCCGCCTCTCCAGGGAAGATACAGCGGAGTTGGCGAGAGTTCGCCAGGGCGCCAGCGTCATGCCCTCGCTCCCGTTTCCCATCGACGCCCAGGAGCAGCTTCCGATCGGTGAGCGAGTTCGTTTCTTCGGCGAGCTTCTCGGGCTCACTGGAACGTTGGTGCATTTCCGGAAGCCCGTCGGCTCGTGGGCGGTGGAGCATCTCGTCAGCCCACGGCTTCGGCGCATCTTCACGACGCTGTTCGAGCCGACCATCCCGGCGCTGTTCATGCTGATGGTGCTGGGCTACCTCGAGCGGGGATACCTCTCCCGACCCGTGGGTGGCACGGCGGCGTTCCGCGACGCCCTCGTCGCGGCGTATGGCGAACTTGGGGGCAGGACGCGTCTCTATGCCACCGTCGACGAGATCGTCGTGCGCGATGGACGAGCTCGGGGTGTGCGGCTCACCGATGGCACGCTGATCGAGGCCGACGTCGTCATCTCGACCTCGAGCGTCCCGGAGACCGTTCTTCGCCTCCTCGGCGGGAGGTACGACGCAAAGCCGACCTGGCGCCGGCTGGAAAGGTGGAAGCTGGTCGACCCGATCGTGCTCGCGAGCTTCGGGGTCGAGCAGCCGTATTCCGAGAAGCCGCAGCTCCTCGCGATCGACGGCCTTGCGCCCTTCTCGATCGGCGGACGCGCGAACGAGTCCGTGTACGTCCGCGTTCAGAACGACGATCCGGCCCTCGCCCCTCCCGGCCATTCGGTCATCCAGGCCTGGGCCAGGACCGACTACGAGTGGTGGGCGACGCGCAGCGCACGCTATCAGGCCGAGCGCGATGCTGCCGGGGAAACCCTCCTCTCGAGCGTCGAGCGCGGGTTTCCGGGCGTTCGCGCGGCCCTTCGCATGAGGGACATCGCGACGCCGCTGACCTACTGGAACGAGACCCGGTCCTGGCTGGGAGCCTACGAAGGCTGGATCCCGCAAGGTGAAGGGCTGACCGTCCGGATCCCGAAGCGATTGCCCGGGCTCTCGGGGTTCTACATGGCCGGGCAATGGGTCGAGCCCGGCGGCGGCGTCCCCATCGCGCTGATGAGCGGCAGGCAGGCAGTGCAGCTGCTCTGTGCCGACGAGAATCGAGCCTTCGTCGCGGCCGAGCCGCGGCGAGAGCCCGCCGCGATGGG
>CAZDSB010000143.1:0-5085 GCA_964507515.1 uncultured Myxococcaceae bacterium | reverse complement strand
GTGGTCACCGGCGCCCACGAGGGTCGCATCTACCTGCGCCAGGGCCGCGTCTACTACGCCGTGGTGGACGGCGACCACGCGCTCGGCCCGCAGAAGAGCTTCAACCGGATCATCACCTGGGAAGAGGGCGACTTCGAGCTGCAGCCGCCCGACGGCCAGGAGTTCATGGTCGAGCTGGACCGCTCCACCGAGGCGCTCCTGATGGACGCGCTCCGCCTGCTCGACGAGTACAAGCGCATCGAGGGGCAGCTGCCGTCTGCCGAGTCGCCCCTGACCGTCCGTCGCCCGCTCGTCCCCCGGATCCGCGACCTCACCCCGGAGCAGCAGGACCTCTTGCAGCTGGTGCACAACCACGGCACCCTCCGGGCGGTGATGGACCACTCCGAGGCCGACGACGCGACCATCGCCGAGGCGGTCCTCGAGCTGATGCGCAAGGATTACGTGCGCGCCGGCTGAACCGGCGGCAGAAGAGTCCCCCATGAGCACAGAGACGCCGCGGCGACTGACCCAGTTCAGTCACTGCGCCGGTTGAGCCGCCAAGCTCCGACCGGCGCAACTGGCGCAGGTCCTGCGCCGCCTGAAGACGAGGAAGGACCCGCGGGCGCTGGTGGGCTTCGCCACCGCCGACGACGCCGCCGTGTACCGTCTGTCCGCCCGCGAGGCGGTGGTGTCCACCGTGGACTTCTTCCCCCCGGTGGTGGACGACCCCCACGCCTACGGCCAGATCGCCGCCGCGAACGCGCTCTCCGACGTCTGGGCCATGGGCGCTCGCCCGCTGTTCGCGCTCAATCTGGTGGCCTTTCCCACCCAGGCGCTCCCGCTGGAGACGCTGGCTCGCATCCTCGAGGGCGGGCAGAGCAAGGCCGACGAGGCCGGCATCCCCATCCTCGGCGGTCACTCGGTGGACGACCCCGAGCCCAAGTACGGCATGGCGGTCACCGGCCTCGTGCACCCGCGCCGCATCCTCACCAACGCCGGCGGCCGTGCGGGCGACGTTCTCCTCCTGACCAAGCCCATCGGCTCGGGCATCGCCACCACCGCCATCAAGCGTGGCATCGCGACGCCGGAGCTGGAGCAGAGCGTGGTCGAGCTGATGTCCCGGCTGAACCGCGCGGCGGGGGAGGTGTTCGCCTCGGGCAGGTTCCCGGTGCACGCGCTGACCGACGTCACCGGCTTCGGCCTTCTCGGGCATCTGACCGAGATGGCGCTGGGGGCGAAGGTGCGGGCCCGGCTCTTCCTGGAGCAGGTGCCCATCCTCGCCGGTGTTCCGGCGCTGGCGGAGCAGGGGGTGGTGCCGGGCGGGACCATCGCGAACCTCCAGCACTTCGGCTCACACGTGCGCTTCCCGGACGGACTTCCCGACGCCGTCCGCTGGGTGCTCGCCGATGCGCAGACGAACGGCGGGCTGCTCGCGGCCGTGCCACGCGACGCCGTCCGGCGAGCCGAGCGGGCGCTCGCCCGTGCCGGGGTCGATGCTGCGATCATTGGGGAACTTCGCCGGGGTGCGCCTGGAATCGACGTGGAGTGAAGACTGACCTTGCGTCCCGGCGAGCGATGACCAGCTTTCGAGCTTCCTCACAATGGGAGGCTCTGAATGAAGCGACTGATCATCGGGATGACCGCAGCGATGGCCCTGGCCTTCACCGGCGTGGCACGCGCTGACGATACGAAGACGAGCGAGAGCAAGACGACCGTCAAGCACAACGACGACGGCACGGGCTCGGTGAAGACGGAGAAGAAGTCGAAGACTGATCCGGCTGGAGCGATGAACTCCACCAAGGACACCAGCACCTACAGCAAGGACGTGGACAAGAACTCCATGGGTGGGACCACCACCAAGGTGGAGAAGAAGGCGAAGCACGACGCTCCGGGCACCGCGAACGACTCCAAGCTCGACAGCAAGGAGACGATCGAGAAGGACGCCCACGGGAACGTGGTGAAGCACGAGAAGACCGGCCCGGACGGGAAGACGCTCGAGGTGAAGTAGGCCCCAGCGGGCACTCCCGCTAACATGCCGGGGCGGATGTCCTCCGCCCTGGCATTTTTTTGTGCCGTGCTCCTCGGCGCTGCCCCGGAGCCTCCGCGTGCGCGTGTGGTGCTCGACCCGGGCCACGGGGGCGCCCAGGAGGGCGCCATCAGCCCCGATGGACAGCTGGAGAAGGCAGTCTCGCTGGACGTCGCGCGGCGGCTGAAATCCGCGCTCGAGCACGCCGGGGTAGAGGTGCTCCTCACCCGCGAGCAGGACGTGCAGCTCGCCCTCGCCGACCGGGTCACCTTCGCGAACCGCACGCGGCCCGACGTCTTCGTCTCGCTTCACCTGAACTCGATGCCCACCCGGCGCCTGCGGGCGAAGCTGGAGGGAGTCCAGACCTTCTTCCTCTCCGCCAGCGCCTCGGGCGAGGACGCGCGGCGGGTGGCGGAGACCGAGAACGCAGACTCGGCCGGCGCCGGCGCTCCGGTCCCGACCGACACCCTGGCCTTCATCCTCTCGGACCTCCGGCGGAGCGAGGCCCACGCCGACAGCGCGCGGCTCGCCTACGCCATCCACTCTCGGCTGGTGCCTGCCTCGGGCGGCAGCGACCACGGGGTGCAGCAGGCGCCGTTCTACGTCCTCACCGGCGTCGAGGCGCCCGCGGTGCTGGTGGAGTTTGGCTTCATCTCTCACCCCGAGGAGAGCCGGAAGCTCGCCCGCCCCGAGTACCGGGACCGCATCGCCCAGGCCATCGCCGACGGCGTGCTGGCCTTCCTGGCGCAGACGGCCGCCCGCGATCGCCGTCCTCCGGTGGCCTCGACGGCCCCACCCTGATACGGGGGGCCTCGTCCATGCGCTCCTTCGACCGAGGCCCGCTCGATCTCCGTCCACTCACCATCACCCCGGGCGTCTCACGCCACGCCGAGGGCTCGGCCGAGGTCCGCATCGGCAACACCTGGGTGCGGGTCACCTGCTCCGTCGAGGAGCGCGTGCCCCCGCACCTCGTGGGCAAGAGCAGCGGCTGGGTGACCGCCGAGTACGGGATGCTCCCCCGGAGCACCAACACCCGGACGGCGCGCGAGGCAGCCCGGGGAAAGCAGAGCGGCCGGACGCAGGAGATCCAGCGACTCATCGGCCGCGCGCTCCGGGCCGCGGTGGACCTGGGGCAGCTCGGCGCCCGCACCTTCACGCTCGACTGCGACGTCATCGAGGCCGACGGCGGCACGCGCTGCGCGTCCATCACCGCGGCCTACGTGGCGCTGGCGCAGGCGGTCCGTACCCTCCACGGGAAGAAGGCCCTCTCCAGCCTGCCGCGGATGGTTCCGGTGGCCGCGGTGTCGGTGGGCATCGTCAAGGGCACGGTGGTGACCGACCTCGACTACGAGGAGGACAGCAGCGCCGAGGTGGACATGAACATCGTGGCCACCGGTGAGGGCAAGCTGGTGGAGGTTCAGGGCACCGCGGAGAAGGGGTCGTTCGCGCGCGGAGAGCTGGATGCGCTGGTCGATGCCGGGCTCCAGGGCGTCGCGCGGCTGATCGAGGCGCAGAAGCGCTCGCTCGCCGGATGAGGTTGCTGCTCGCCACGAGGAACGCCGGGAAGCTCTGCGAGCTGCGGGCGCGGCTTCAGGGGACGGAGGTCCTCTCGCTGGACGACGTCCCGCCGATGCCGGAGGTGGAGGAGACGGAGGACACGCTGGAGGGCAACGCCCGGCTGAAGGCCCTGGCCGCGGCTCCCGCGACGTCGCTCTGGACGGTGGCCGACGACTCCGGATTGTTCGTCGATGCGCTCGGAGGTGCGCCGGGAGTGCGCTCGGCGCGCTACGCGCCTGGGAGCGACGCGGACCGGATCCAGGTGCTGCTGAAGGCGATGGAGGAGGTGGGGGACGGGGAGCGCGCCGCGGCGTTCCGGTGCGTGCTCGCGCTCGCATCGCCGGAGGGAGTGGTCCGGTTCGCGCGCGGCGAGTGCCGGGGGAGGATCCTGCGTGTGCCCCGGGGAGCCGGCGGCTTCGGGTACGACCCGGTCTTTCTCGTGACGGAGCTGGGGCGGACGATGGCGGAGATCTCGCTGGAGGAGAAGGGGAGGGTGTCGCACCGGGCGCGAGCGCTGGATGCGCTCGAGGGGATGATCCGCGAGGTTGCTTGCGGGTGAGGCAGGTTCGGAATCTGGCTCCGTGGGTAACGCCGGCATCGTGAGGAGCGTTGGGCAGCGGCTCTTCCGGGACGGCCTGCGGAACCTCCGAGGCTCGGCCCTCCGCGCGTCAGCCGAGCCAGCTCGGTCCATCCTGAGGAACCCGCGGAGGAAGGCGCTCGGCAATGTGCACCGCTGCGGTCGCGAACGCGTTGCCGAGCTCCGCGCGCAGACTCCGGTCCACGTCGTGCCAGATCGGCTCGAGCACCTCGAGATGTATTGCCCCCTCGCGCTCGAGGACCCACTCGGAGAATCGCCACCTCTCCTGCCGCCGCACCACTCCCCGTTCCTCGAGTCGCGCCAGTGAACGGCTCGTCGGTCCCGCGTCGAGCCGGAGACGGCGCGCGAGCGCATGCGTCCGCGCCGGCCCCTCCTCCCACAACGTCATCATCAGCTGGGATTCCGTCAGAGAGAGTCCGTGAGGCGCCAGAAGACGGTCCAGCTCTCCACTCGCGTACCTGCTGAGCATCCGGAGCGCCGTGCAGACGCAGGCATCAGCATTCCCGGACCGCCCGAGGACGAATGAGCCTGGAAGCCGGAGCAAGAAGCCCATGCGAGCGTCCGAGTGCGATTCGTGTGCCGGCGCTTCGGAACGCCTGCGCGATCGAGCCAGCGCGGTCCCAGGCTGAACCCGCTGACCGAGGAGTGCTCCTTGGAATGACAGACGGCCGCCCCGCAGTCAGCGACACTCGGGCCAGGCCCGAGCCCTGCTCGGCCACCCCGAGAATTTCACTCACAGCCCGCTTTTTCGGCTTACAAACCTCCGAAATGACGTACGGCGATTTCACTCTCAAGCCGGGTTGTTGCTGGTAGCAAGAACTCAGACGTTCAGTGTGTCTAAGACCGCTTCAACCCCTCGAATTCACGTCCACGAATTCCACTCCCATTCCATCTCCTCGGAGTGCCTTACGCCCGCTGGCGCCGG
>CAZDSB010000142.1:0-14487 GCA_964507515.1 uncultured Myxococcaceae bacterium | reverse complement strand
TAAACCATTCGGACCACGCTCTACATTTGAGTCGCGCTATTTCGACGGACGTTCCAGCCGCTCCAGCAGCTCGGTCGTGCTGTGGTCCTTGGAGTCGCCGGCGATCGCCACCCGGCCGCCCCAGGCAGCGAGCTCGTCGCGCTCGGGCACCGTCTCCGCCGTGTAGTCCGTCCCCTTCACGTGGAGGTGCGGCCGCAGCCTCCGGAGCACCACCCGCACGTCCGCCTCGCCGAAGAGCACCACGTGGTCCGTGCAGGCCAGGGCCGCCACCAGCTCGGCCCGCTCGGCGGCCGGGATGCGCGGCCGGCCCGGGCCCTTCAGCGCGCGCACCGACGCGTCGTCGTTGACGGCAACCACCAGCACGTCCGCCAGCGCCTTCGCTCCCTCGAGATAGCGGACGTGGCCGACGTGCAGGAGGTCGAACGCCCCGTTGGCCAGCGCCACCGTCCTCCCGGAATCGCGCGCCGCCTCCACGAGGGCGGCCACCGCCTCCAGCGACTGCACCTTCGTCGCCGTGCTCACCGGCCGCCGAGCTCCGCCGCGAGCTCTTCGGCCGTGACCGGCGCCGTTCCCGTCTTCAGGACCACCAGCGCGCCGGCCACGTTCGCCAGCTCCGCCACCGCCTTCGGCGACCCGCCCGCCGCGAGCCCGAGGGTGAACGCGGCCATGACCGTGTCGCCGGCTCCGGTGACGTCCACGGCCGTGCGCGTCCCGTGCGCCGGCAGGAGCAGCACCTCGCCGCCGCGCTCGAGCAGCGCCATGCCGCGCCGGCCACGGGTGATGAGGAGCACCTGCGTGTCCAGCATCGTCAGCGCGGTCCCCGCGGCCCGCGAGAGCGACCGGTCGTCCTCCACCGGAAGCCCGGTGAGCGCCGCGAGCTCGGGCTCGTTCGGCTTCGCCGCCCGGAACCCGGTGAGCGTCCCGAGCGCGTAGCGCGAGTCCACCGAGACCAGCATCCCGCTCGCCGCGAGGTGCCGCAGGGTCGCACGCGTGGCGTCTCCCACCACGCCGCCCCCGTAGTCGCTCACGAGAATTGCGTCCGCACCGTGCGCTGCCTCCTCCAGCACCTGGCGTAGACGCGCCGAGAGCGCCGCGGCCAGGGGCAGTGCGTTCCCCCGGTCCAGCCGCAACATCTGTTGCCGGGACGTGTTCAGTCCGCCGGCCAGGATGCGGGTCTTGGTCTCGGTGAAGGGCGCGTCGACGGCGACCACCCGGATGCCGCGCTGGGCGAACCGCTGCCTCACCGCTTCGCCCATCTCGTCCTTGCCGAGCACGCCGACCGCCGTCACCTCGGCCCCCAGCGCCCGCGCATTCGCCGCCGCGTTTGCCGCGCCTCCCAGCGTCACGTCGGAGGACTCGTGACGGACGACCAGCACCGGCGCCTCGCGGCTGACCCGGTCGGTCTGCCCGTAGACGTAGTGGTCGGCCACGAGGTCACCGACCACCACGAGCTTGCGCCCGCGGAAGCCGGACAGCAGCCGCGACAGTTCGGACGCCACGTTCCCCCGCTTGTCCCACACCCCGGGGCCCCGGCGCCAATTCCCTGTCAGGGCTCGAGCAGCAGGTCCAGATGCTCCTCGCCCTCGAGCACCTCCACCCCCAGACGAAGCACGTGCACCGGCGCTCCCTCGGGACACCGGACGGCGTCCTTCTCCGTCGTCACCAGCCACGCGCCGGCCGCCGACGCTTGCCGCTCCAGCGCGCGGAGCTCCGCCTCGCCGAAGCGGTGGTGATCGGCGAAGTCGCCGAAGCCCACCACCTCCGCCCCGAGCCCCTCGAGCGTGCGCCGGAACGCCGAGGGCCGGCCGATGCCGGCGAACCCGACGACCCTCCGGCCGCGCAGCGCATCCGGCGCATGCACCTCGCCGCCCGGGGCGAGCAGGTCCCGTGGACCGTGGCGCGCGCGCACCCGCGGCACGCGCTCGGGCCACGGCACCGCCACCGGCGTCTCCGACGCGCGCACCCAGAGCAGCGTGGCCCGGCCCAGTGCCCACGCCGGCTCGCGCAGAGGCCCCCGCGGAAGCAAGTGCCCGTTGCCCAGGCCCACCGCCTCGTCCACCACCACTAGGTCCACGTCGCGCGCGAGCCGCCAGTGCTGGAACCCGTCGTCGAGCAGCGCCACCGCCGCACCGCAGCGCGCCGCGAGACCGGCGAGCCGTAGCCGGTCCGACCCCACCCACACCGTCGCCGCGGGGAGGCTGCGGGCGAGCATCAGCGGCTCGTCGCCGCACCGCTCGGGACCGGGCCACGGCGGCCCCTCCACCCGGACGTCGCCGGTCGCGGTCCGCCCCTAGCCGCGCCTGAGGATGGCGACCGGCTGGCCGCGCCGGAGGAGACGCTCGGCCAGCGCCCGCACCACCGGGGTCTTCCCCGCACCGCCCACCTGCACGTTCCCCACCGAGATGACCCGCAGGCCGGGGACCCGCTCCGTGGGCAGCCACCCTCGAACCCGCGCCGCGGTCCTGGCCTGCACCCCCGCGGCGAAGAACGACTCAGCCACGGCCAGTGGCGACAGCGCGAGCTCGCGCAGCGTGCCCTCCGGCGCTCGTGGGTAGAACAGCCGCTCGACCCACCGGCTCATGCCCGTGCCCCCGCACGCGCATAGAGACGGAGCAGCTCCTCCGCCACGGCGCGGACGTCGGGCACCGTCACCGTCCGTCGCTCGTCGCGCAGCGCAGCGCCGGCCACCGCCTCCGCGGTCGCCGCCGGCAGCAAGGCGTCCACCCAGGCCGGGAGCGCACCATCGGAAACGCCCACCACCCGCGCGCCCACCGCGCGCCCCTGGAGCGCCGGCCGGCCCGCCTCGTCGTTGCCGAGCCCGAGCACCCACAGCTCGTCGAAGGCCTGCATCCAGCGGACGAGCGACTCGCCGCCCTGGTACCCCGGAAACCGGACCCGCGCGGCGATGCCGAGCGACTCCGCGCGGGCCCGCAGCTCGGTTTCCAGCTGCCCGTCGCCGACCAGCACCAGGGTCGCCCGTGGCTCGCGCGCAAGCACCAGCCGGAACGCCCCCAGCGCCACGTCGTGCCGGCGCGAGGGCTGGAACGTCGACACCATGCCGATGACCGGCGCCGTGACGTCGAGCGAGGCCTGGAGCGCGAAGCGGTCGGCGCTCGGGCGAAATCCCGGCGGCACCAGCGGCGGGAGCACCATCCAGGGGCGGCGCAGCCCCGCGCCGACGCCCTGGGTAGGAACCGTGTACGCCGCGGCGGGTGGACGGAACGCCCTGCGCGAGCGCGCGGCGTGGAACGAGCGCACCCGGATGCCCCCGTGTCCGGACAGCGCTGCCACCCAGTGGTCGTGGCTGAAGTGGCTGTGCACCACGTCCACCTCCAGCGTCCCGAGCAGGCGGGCATCTCGCCACACTCCGGCGGCGCCGTCTCGGGTGGACAGGCGGAGACCCCGTGAATCGAGCAGGCGGAGCGCCTCCAGCCGTGGCGCCGCAGGCTCCTCGGTTCCGGTGCCCCCCCGGGTGGAATCGATGGCGACCGAGACGGCGTGCCCCAGACCGCGCTGGGCCGCGGCGACCAGCGTCACCGCCTCGGCCGGGCCGCTCCACACCGGGCTGGAGAGGAGGTGGAGGATCCTCACCGGAGCCGCTCCAGCCGTGCGTAGAGGCTCCGCAGCGCCTCCACCTCGACCTCGAGGGTCCACCGGGCTCGCACCTCATCCGCGGCCGCCTTCCCCAGCGCTTCGGCCCGGGACGGCTCGGCGAGCAGCGGCTCGAGGATCTCGATCAGCGCCGGGACGTCCCCCGCGGAGTAGAGAAAGCCGGTGACTCCGTGCTCCACCAGCTCCGGGTAGTGCGGGAGCGCCGCCGCCACCACGCAGCAGCCGCTGGCCATGGCCTCGAGCAACACCAGCGAGAAGCTCTCTTGCCGCGAGGGCTGCACGACGACGGTGAGTCCCCGGAACAGCGCCGCGGTGTCATCCAGCTCACCCAGCTGCTCGAGCCCCGCCAGGCGTCCCGCGAAGCTCCGCCATCGCGGCGTCACCAGCCCGGCCAGCACCGCGCGCCAGGTGGGGAACCGCGGGCCCAGCACCGCCCATGCCGCGGCGAGGTCCTGCTGCCCCTTCGCGGGGCGAATGCGTCCCACCGCGCCGATTCCACGGCTGCCGCCCACCTGGAGCACGCGCCAGCTCTGGGCGCGGTCCTGGGGTGGACCGAACCGTCCGACGTCCACGCCGTGCGGAACGACCTCCGCACGGAGTCCGAGCTCCCGGAGCGCCACCCGGGTGAGGACCACGCGCGCCTCCGCGCGCCGCGCGAGGAAGCGGGTCCACGCCGAGGGCCGTCCGGCGGAGTGACGGGTGAAGATGACGCGGACGGAGCGCCACGCTCTCCGGAGCAGCAGCGCCGCGAGGAGCTCGAGGTTGCGGTGGGCATGCACCACCAGCGGCCCGCTCCTCGCCAGATCCAGCAGCCCGCGCCACGGCAGCCGCCGGACGCCCAGAAGCGGTCCCCACCCGGTCACGTGAGCCGGCAGCCGGCGAGCGACGTCCTCCACGTGACGCGTCACCCCGGTGCGCCGCCCGTGGAAGTGGAGGAGCACCACCGGGATCATCCGGCGGACCCCGCTCTCCGTGGCGCCGGCCGCGCACCGGCCCCGAGCAGCAGCCGCGCGACGAGGTCGACGTTCCGCTGGCTGGCGCCCGACACCTGCCGCACCGACTGCGCAGCGAGGTTGCCGAGGTTGCTGAGCACGTCCGGGCGCCCGAGCAGCTCGGTGAGCACCCGGTAGAGCTGCTCGGGGTCTGCGACCTGGATGCCGCCGCGGCCGAGCAGCACCTGCACGCTGTCGCGGAAGTTCTCCATCCGCGGCCCGAAGAGCACCGGCCTCCCCTGCGCGGCGGGCTCGAGGATGTTCTGGCCTCCTCGCGGCGTGAAGCTCCCGCCCACGAAGACCACCGTGGCCAGCCGGTAGGCGCGGGCGAGCTCGCCGATGGTGTCGAGCACCATCACCGGGGCGCCCGCGGGTCCGCCGGTGCGGCGTCCGGCCTCCACGCCCCGGGCCTGTGCCATCGCCTGGACCCGGGCGGCCCGGTCCACGTACCGCGGCGCCAGGACGAGCCGCAGCCCGGGGTGCGTCTCGCGCAGTCGCTGCCACACCGAGAGGAGCACCTCCTCCTCGCCCTCGTGGGTGCTGCCGCCCATCAGCACTGCAGCGTCCGCTGGTAAGCCCAGCGCGAGGCGCAGCGCCTCGTCCTCGGGCGAGGGCCCCGGAACGGCAAGCCCGTCGAACTTGGTGTTCCCCGTCACCCACACCCGGTCCAGCGGCGCGCCGAGCGACAGCGCCCGCTCGGCTTCCTCGTCCTCGCGCATCAACAGGAGATCGAGCGCGGCCAGCGGATTGCCGAAGACGGCGAAGAGGGTCCGGTACCCACGAAGACGGTCGGGGGAGAACCGGCCGTTGGTGAGCACCACCCGTGTCCCTGCGGCACGGGCGGCGTGGATGAGGTTCGGCCAGATCTCCGCGTACTCGAGGACGAGGAGGTCCGGCCGGAGGGTGCGCATCGCGCGGCGGGTAGCTCCGGGAAGGTCCCACGGCGCGTACAGGACGCCGTCCACCTGCGCCCGCAGGCGCTGCTCGGCCATGGCACGGCCGGTGTCGGTGATGGTGGTGAGGAAGATGCGCGCGTCCGGGAAGCGCTCGCGGAACCGGCCGATCATCGGCGCGAGGGCCTGGAGGTCGCCGGCGCTCGCCCCGTGGAGCCACACCCGCGGCCAGCCTCCTTCCCGCACCACCTCCGGACGGTGGAACCCGAACCGCTCCAGCAGGCCGCGCCGCGTCTTCCGCGCGAGGAGGAGCACCGGCGCGAGCACCAGGAAGAGGAGCGTGCTGAGGACGACGTACAGCGCCCGCCTCACGGGGCGGCCTCCACCTTCACCGGCTGACCCATGAGCCAGGGCCAGGAGACGTCTCCCAGCCCGAGGCCCGGGGTCTCGACCCGCACCTCCACCAGCACCTCGCCCGGCGCCTCGAGGCGGACGTGCGAGGCGTCCACGACGCGCCCCGGACCGTGCACGCGGATCTGTACCCCGGGCGGATGCACGGCCGGGATGCGCACCTCGAGCACCTCGCCCACCCGGAACGTGCGCCGGTCCGCGGGCAGAACGGCGAACCCGGCGGCAGGCGCGAGCGCGTCCACCGCGCAGTAGAAGCGCCCCGCGCGCAGCTCCTGGATGACTGCCTGCGCGCCCTCCGCCGGCGCCTCGGGCAGGGAGGTGATGCCGGTGAGATGCAGCGACATCCACCGGAAGGCCGAGGTGTAGCCCGGGTAGCCGTGCGCATCGGGCCCGCAGAAGGCGAGCTTGGGCTCGGGCCCGTCGAGCGCGAGGAGCCACTCCTCCACCGGCCGGGCCTCCCCGAGCGCGTAGACCATCGCCCGCTCGGGGCTCACCAGCGCCGTTCCCAGCGCGGGCAACAGCCGGGTAAGCGGTTGCTCGCGGAGCGCTCCCCACGCCGAGTCGCCGCTCCACACCTCGACCCCGCTCGCCGCACGCGCCTGGACGAGGTCCGTCCACGCGCGCTGCGGATGGAGCGGATGGGCCAGCACCGCCAGCCCGCCGAGGTCGAGCACCGCGCGGACCGGGGCGGACACCTTCTCGGCGTCGGTCAGGGCGCGCCGGCTGCCCACGTCCGCCAGGTGCCCGAAGGGCGTGCTCGACTCCTCGCCGCCGACGAGCAGCACGCCCTCCTCGCGGGCCGGCGTCGGCAGCTCGCGCGGGTTGTGGTCGGTGAGCACGAGGAAGTCGAGCCCGGCTGCGTGCGCCGCGCGTGCGACGTCGGTCGGGCTTCCCCGTCCGTCGCTGCGGGTGGTGTGCACGTGCCAGGCGCCGCGGAGCTCGCGGGTGGCTGGCGGCGGCGTGAGCGGCAACGGGCGCACGGCGGCGAGCAGCGCGAACCACCCCAGCGCCAGCACCAGCAGCCCGAGCACCCAGCGGAGCAGGCGGATCCAGCCCGGCGTCTTCTTCCGGCGCCGGATCGGCCGGAGCACCATGCTCGGCCGTCTCACCGCGTGGTCCCCGTCGCCGCCGGGGGCGGGTGCTGGAGCGCCCAGGCCTCGGCGTACCAGCCTCCGTGGCGGAGGAGCTCCTCGTGCGTCCCCTCCTCCACCACCCGCCCGGCCACCACCACGTGAATGCGATCCGCGCGAGCGATGCTCTGGAGCCGGTGGGCGATGACCAGCGCGGTGCGGCCGGGAAGCATCGCCTCGAGCGCGACCTGCACCTCGCGCTCGCCCTCGGGATCGAGGTTGCTGGTGGGCTCGTCCAGCACCAGCAGCCGCGCGTCCTTGAGCACCGCCCGCGCCAGCGCGAGCCGCTGGCGCTGTCCCCCGCTCAGCCGCGCGCCACGCTCACCGAGCGGCGTGTCCCACTGCCGCGGCAGCGCCATGACGAAGTCCTCGGCCCGGGCAGCACGGAGCGCGGAGCGCAGCTCGCCCCCGGTGGCCTCGGGACGGGCGGTGAGGAGGTTCTCGCGCACCGTCCCCGAGAAGAGGAGCGCTTCCTGCGTGACCAGCGCCATCTGGGAACGGAGCGAGGCGATGGTGCAGGCCTCCACGTCCGTGCCGTCCCAGAGGATGCGCCCGGCGTCCGGCCTCACGAAGCGGAACAGGAGGGCGGCCACGCTGCTCTTGCCGCCCCCGCTCGGCCCCACCAGGGCGGTGACCTTCCCCACCGGGAGCTCGAGCTCGAGGCGGGAGAGCGCCGGCCGGTCGCCGTAGGCGAGGCTCACCGTGTCGAGGCGGACCCCGCGGGTGAGACGGGGTGCGGGCTTCGCGCCCGGAGCATCGGTGACGAGCGGCGGGGTCTCCAGCACCTCGAGGAGCCGCTCGGCGGCGGCCGCGCCCTGGGTGGCGAACTGCGACGCGCGGCCCAGCTCCTTGGCCGGCTGGTAGAGGAGGATGAGCGCGGCGAGGAACGAGAGCAGCCGCTCCGGCGCCACCTCCACGTTTCCGGCGGCCCACACCAGGACCACCGCGACGGCGAGGGCTGCCAGGACCTCGGTCAGCGCCGGGACTGCGGCACGCGCCCAGGCGGCGCGGGCGAGCGTGTCGGCGTGCGCCCCGGCGCGGGCGGCGAAGCGGCTGGCCTCCGCCTGCTCCACCCCGTAGGCCTGCACCGTGCGGACGGCGCCGAGCGCCTCGCGCAGCTGCCCTGCCATTCCCCCCAGCCGGGTCTGGCCCTCCCGCGTCCTCCGCAGCACCGACCGGGTCAGCCGCGCCACCGGCACACCGGCGAGCGGCACCACGGCGAGGGCGACCAGCGCGAGCCGCCAGTCGAGGGAGACCGCGACGGCGGCGAGCACGACGATCTGCAGCCCATCGCGGATCCAGGAGCCCACCGCGTAGATGGCTGCGGTCTCGACGGCGGAGACGTCCGCCGAGAAGCGAGAGAGAAGATCTCCGCTCATCCGGGCCGCCAGCTGCACCGGCGACTGCCGCAGCAGCGCATCCAGCAGCCCCCGACGGAGCCAGGCAACGGTGCGCTGTCCGAACTGGCCGGTCCAGGTGAACTGGGCGGCGTAGGCCAGGCCCTTCACGACCGCGACGAGCACCAGCACCACCGGAAGCGCCAGGAGTAGCCGGTCCCGGCCGGCCGTCTCGAGCGCCGGCGCCCAGCTCGCCACCCGCCCCAGCGCCGAGGCGCCGCCGGTCAGGAGGAACCGGAGCGCCGGGCCGACCAGGAAGGCGTACACGCCGGTCGCGAGCGCGAGCACCGCCATGGCCACGCTCGCCAGCAGCAGCCGGCCGAGGTGCGGCCGCGCGTAGGGCAGGAGCCGCCAGAGCGCGCGCCACCCCGAACGGCGGCCGACGGTGTTGTCCGCAGCGGTGGTCACCAGGGAAGCGAGGTGTACCATCCTGCCCCCGAGCGTCCATGGCCAACGGCGAGCTGATGGTGGTGGCAGGCGAAGCCTCGGGCGACCTACACGCGGCGGACGTCCTGGCAGAGCTCCGCCGGCGACGGCCGGAGCTCCGGGCGTTCGGGATGGGAGGTCCTCGGCTCCAGGCGGCGGGGCTGGAGCGGCTGTTCGACGCACGGGAAATTTCCGTGATGGGCATCGCGGAGGTCCTCCCGCGGTTGCCTCGCATCTGGAGAGTGTTCCGGGCGCTGGTCCGGGCCGCCCGCGAGCGTCGTCCTGCGGTCGCCCTCCTGGTGGACGTGCCGGACTTCAACCTGCGGCTCGCGCGGAAGCTTCGCCGCCTGGGAGTGCGGGTGGTGTTCTACGTCAGCCCGACGGTGTGGGCCTGGAGGCGCGGCCGCGTCCGGCAGATCGCCCGCGACGTGGACCGGATGCTGTGCATCCTCCCGTTCGAGGAGGAGTTCTACCGGGCACGCGGGGTGCGTGCCCGCTACGTGGGCAACCCGGTGGTGGAGCAGGTGCCTCCGCCGGGTGCGCCGGAGGAGTTTCGTCGTGCACTCGGGCTCGAGCCCGGCCGGCCCACCCTGGCGCTGCTCCCGGGAAGCCGCCGGAGCGAGCTGCACCGGCTGCTCCCGCCGATGGTGGAGAGCGCAGCGCTGCTGGCGAGGGACAGGCCGGAGCTGCAGATCGTCGTGCCCGTCGCGCCGGGCCTGGAGCGAGCGCCGGTGGAGCAGGCGTTCCTCGCGCGCGGGCTACATCCCACGCTGGTGGAGGGACGCGTGGCCGAGGTGGTGGGCGCGTCCGACGTGGCGGTGGTCGCCTCCGGGACCGCGACGCTGGAGACGGCGCTGATGCTCCGGCCGATGGTGGTGGTCTACCGGATGTCCGCGCTCAGCTGGGCGGTGGGAAAGCTCCTGGTGCGGGTGGCGTTCGTGTCGCTGGTGAATCTGCTGTCCGGCCGGCGGCTGGTCCCGGAGCTGCTCCAGTCGGCGCTGCGGCCCGAGGCGGTGGCGGCGGAGGTCCGGAGGCTGTGGACGCCGGGTGCGGAGCGCGAGGCGCAGCTCGAGGGACTGCGCGCGCTGCGTGGCCGCCTGGGCGACGGGCCCACCGCGTCGCGCGTGGCGGACGAAGTGCTGGAGGTCCTCGACGCGCGTGCTAAGGACGCGGGGCCCTCGACGCCCCGATGAACCCCGCCCTGGTCTGCATCCCCACCTACAACGAGCGCGAGAACGTCGAGTCGATCGTGCGCGCGGTGCTCGCCGCCGACCCGCGGGTGGACGTGCTGGTGGTGGACGACGCGAGCCCCGACGGCACCGGGGAGATGGCGGATGCGCTCTCCCGGGAGTCGAGCCGGGTGAACGTGCTGCACCGGGCGGGCAAGGAGGGGCTGGGGAAGGCGTACCTGGCGGCCTTCGACTGGGCGCTCCAGCACGACTACCGCTTCGTGCTGGAGATGGACGCGGACTGGAGCCACGACCCGCGCTACCTCCCGACGCTCATCGACCGCGCGTCGACGGATGCGGATCTGGTCCTGGGCAGCCGCTGGGTCGAAGGTGGCGGCACGCGCAACTGGGGCCTGGGGCGGCGGCTGATCAGCCGTGGCGGCTCGCTCTACGCGCGCACCATCCTCGGACTGCCCATCCGCGACCTCACCGGGGGCTTCAAGTGCTTCCGGGCAGAGGTGCTCCGGGCCATCGACCTCCCCACCGTCGCCAGCACCGGGTACGGCTTCCAGATCGAGCTGACCTACCGGGCGATCAAGAAGGGGTTCCGGGTGGTGGAGGTTCCCATCGTCTTCGAGGACCGCAGGGTGGGACAGTCCAAGATGTCGCGCGCCATCGTCCTCGAGGCGCTCGCGATGGTGTGGAAGATCCGGTGAGCGACGCGGTCTCCTCTGCGCTGGTGGCGTTCTCGGCGATCTTCTTCGTCGTCGACCCCGTCGGCGTGGTGCCGATCTTCATCGCCATGACCCAGGGAGACTCGAAGGAGCAGCTGCGCGACACTGCCCGGCGGGCCTCGCTGGTGGCAGCGGCGCTGCTGATCTTCTTCGCGCTGTTCGGGACATTCCTCTTCAAGTTCGTCGGGGTGAGCCTCAGCGCGTTCCGGGTCGCGGGCGGCATCGTGCTGCTCATTACCGCGCTGGACATGCTCCGGGCGCGTCAGTCCGAGACCCGCACCTCGCCGGAGGAGGCGCAGGAGGCGACGGGCAAGGATGACGTGGCCATCGTCCCCCTCGCCATCCCGCTGCTCGCCGGGCCGGGGGCGATCGCCACGGTGATGGTGCTGATGTCCCGCGCCGCCGGAGCGGTCTCGGTGGCGGCCGTGGTGGCCAGCATCGTGATCACGATGGCGGCGAGCTACTTCCTGCTCCGCGGCGCCTCGCTGGTGCAGCGGGTCCTCGGCCAGTCGGGGGTGTCGGTCCTCCAGCGCGTCATGGGCCTGCTCCTGGCCGCGATCGCGGTGCAGTTCATCGCCGAGGGCGGCCGGGACCTGGTGGGGCTCGGTCCGCACGCGGGCTCGTAGGGGGCCTCCCTAGCGTTCGGCGGTCGCGCCGAGCTTCTGGACCAGCCGGTCCGCCTCCTTCTTGTGCGAGGCGATGACCCTCTCGGCCTTCTGGAGGAGGCCCACGATGCTCTTGTCGCTGGTCTGCTCCCCGAAGGCCCGGACCTTCGCGAGATCCTTCGCGTGGTCCTCGGCCATCGCCTGCATGTAGGTCTTGTCGAACTCGGGGCCGCTGAGGGTCTGCAGGCGCTGCGCGAGGGCCTGCATCTGCTGCATCTCGGCCTGGTGCGCGTCGTCCGGGGGCGGAGCGCCGATGGTCACGTTGTTCTTGCTCGCCCACGACTGCGCATCCCTGTCGAGGGCGGTGTGGTCCTTGACCATGTGCTTGCCGAACGACTTCACGTCCTTGCTGTGAGCGCGCTGCTCCGCGATCTTGCCGAGCTCGACCTCGGACTGGTTGGCCATGTGGAGGTCAGCCAGGATCGCGGAGGGCGAGGGGGTGGTCCCCATCGCGCTCGAGGTGGGCGGCGTCAGCGTTGGCCCGGAGGTCCTGTTGTCCGCCGGATGGCGATCGGTGCCCGTGGGGGGCGGGGCCTGGCTGATGCTCCCGGTGCTGTCCGGCGTGGGGTTGATCTTGCGGGTGCCCTCGGTGGCCTGAGCGAAGGCCACTCCGGCGACGAGGAGTGCGGCGGCGAGGAACGGGCGGAGTGCGCGCATGGTGGGTCGAAGGTGTGTCCGGTCGGCGCCCGACGGTGCTCCGGGACAGCGAGAGCTGGGGACAGTGAACGGCCGGGAGCAGCCGGGTCGGACCGGCGGGCGGGGAGATCGCCGGGGAGTCAACGAACCTGCCACCGAGGCACGGACGCGCAACTGCGTGGCTGCCCCGAGGGAAGCCGGGGCACGCAGCTTCACCCCTTCGGAGCGCGTGCGACGAGCGTGATCCCCGCCTCGGTCGCCAGCGAGAGCAGCCGGTCGCCCTCCAGCAGCAACGTCGTCCCTGCCTCGATGGCGAGCACCCGTGCGCCGACCCCGCGCAGCACCTCGATCGTCCCGGGGCCGACCGCCGGCAGGTCGAACCGACGATCCTGATCCGGCTTGCTTCGCTTCACCACCACCACCCCGGGGCCTCCGAGCTCGCCCCCGCGGCGGATGCACGCATCGGTGCCCTCCACCGCCTCCAGCGCGAGCACGTGCCCGTTCTTCACCACCACCGTCTGGCCAACGTCGGCCCGGCCGAGGAGCGCCGCCACCTCCTCCCCCAGCGCGACGTCCCGCTCCTGGGCCGGCTCGAGTGGCGGTCCCGCGAGGTGGCCCTCGGGGGCGAGGATCTCCCGGAGCAGGTCCGTGGGCGCGACGATCCGGATCCCCGCCGACTGGAACTCGTCCGCCGCCGCCCGCAGCAGGGCATCGTCCCGGAAGCTCCGCAGCCGCGACGCGATCCGGAAGAGGCCGAGGTCGGGCCGCATCTGCTGCACCGCCCGCATCCGCGAGAACCCGCCGGCCAGCACCGCCTCGGACACCCCCTGCTCGCGCAGCAGTCGCTCGATGCGCGCGACCTGCCCCACCTTCACCCAGTCCAGCCGGTCCACCTCGGAGGCCAGGTCCGGATCGGTCTCTCCCCGGTGCCCCACCGCCACGACTCCCAGCCCCTTCGCCCGCGCCGCCCGCGCGAAGAGCCGGGGCAGCGCGCCGTTGCCGGCGATGAGGCCGATGGGTGCCACCTACCGCGTCAGCCCACGGTGGCTGGAGGTGACGAAGGCGAGCAGCGTCTGGATCTCCGTCTGGTCGCCGAGCTCCGTCCGGAGCCGCTCCACCGCGTCCTCCAGCGGCAGCTTGCTCCGGAAGAGGATCCGGTACGCCTCCTTCACCCGTCCGATCTGGTCCTCGGTGAACCCGTGGCGCGCGAGCCCGATGCTGTTGATGCCGACGAGCTCGGCCCGGTCGCCCTGGGCGGTGCAGAACGGCGGCACGTCCATCACCACCATCGTCCCCCCGGCGACGAAGGCGTGCTGCCCGATGCGGGTGAACTGGTGCACCGCCGCCAGCCCCCCGAGGATGACGTGGTCGCCGATGTCGACGTGCCCCCCCAGCGTCGCGGCGTTGGCGAACACGCAGCCGTCTCCCACCCGGCAGTCGTGGGCCACGTGCGCGTAGGCCATGAAGAGGTTGCGATTCCCGATCCGCGTCACTCCACCGCCGCCCGTCGTCCCCTTGTGGAGGGTGGTGAACTCGCGGATGAGGTTCTCGTCCCCGATCTCCAGCGCGCTGTCCTCGCCCGCGTACTTGAGATCCTGCGGCTGGGAGCCCACCGAGGCGAACTGGAAGACCTTGTTCCGCTCGCCGATGCGGGTGCGTCCCTCGATGACCGCGTGCGGTCCGACCGTCGTCCCCGCGCCGATCGTGACCTGGCCGCCGATGACCGCGTACGGCCCCACCTCCACGGTGGGATGCAGCTTCGCTCCGGGGCCGATCACGGCCGTGGGATGGACGCTCATCGATCCTTGTCCACCACCGTCGCCAGGAACTCGCCCTCGGCGACCACGTCGCCGTCCACCTTCGCCAGCCCCCGTGTCTTCATGATCGCGCCCTTGAAGCGGATCACCTCGACCTCGAGCTCGAGGCGGTCACCGGGGACGGTGGGCTTCCTGAACTTCGCCCCGTCGATGGCCATGAGGTAGGTGACCTTCTGCGACGGGTCGAACCCGGTCGACCGGTAGGCCAGGATCGCGCTCGCCTGGGCGAGCGCCTCCAGCACCAGCACGCCGGGCATCACCGGGTGGCCCGGGAAGTGGCCCTGGAAGAACGGCTCGTTCACCGTGACGTTCTTGTAGGCCCGCAGCGTCTTGCCGGGATCGATCGACACCACCCGGTCTACCAGCAGGAACGGGTAGCGGTGGGGCAACAGCTTCTGGATCTCCTGCACGTCCATCATGACTCAGGGCTCGTCCTTCCTCGACTCGAGCGCGGCCACACGCGCGCGCAGCTCTCTGATCTCGCGAAGCAGTCCGGGCAGCTGCTTCAGCGCCGCGACCTGGCGCAGCCACAGCGCGTGGTCCACCACCGGAGAGCCGGACATGGTGACCCCGGCGGGCACGTCGTGCGGCACCCCCGACTGCGC
>CAZDSB010000141.1:0-3079 GCA_964507515.1 uncultured Myxococcaceae bacterium | reverse complement strand
CTCGAAGGTTCATGAGGTGGGGCCATGGGCGAGGACCACCTCGCGCTCATGATCCGAGACAGCATCCGGACCCACGGCCCGAGGAGCGCCATGCGCTACAAGGACGGCGGCGCGTGGCGGTCGTTCAGCTACGCCGAGGTGGGCGAGAGGATCCAGGCGGTGGCGAAGGCGCTGCTGGAGTCCGGCATCCAGCAAGGGGATACGGTCGGGATCTTCGCGCGGAATGCACCGGCGTGGGTCATCGCGGACTTCGGAATCCTGAGCGCGAAGGCAACGTCGGTCCCCATCTACGCCACGAACACCGCCAAGCAGGCGGAGTACATCGCGAGCGACGCCGGGCTGAAGCTCGTCTTCGTCGGCGACCAAGTTCAATACGACAAGGTCATGTCCTTCAAGGCCAGGATCCCGCAGCTGCAGAGGGTGGTCGCCTTCGACAGGACGACGAGGCTTTCCGGAGAGGGCTCCATCTGCTTCGACGACTTCGTCCGCATGGGCGCCGCCTCCACCCGCGACGCCGAGCTCGAGCGAGGCCTCGCCTCGGCGACCAGCGAGGACGTCGCCACCGTCATCTACACCTCGGGGACCACGGGTGATCCGAAGGGCGCCGTGCTGACGCACGCCAACTTCTTCCACCAGTTCCGGGCCGTCGACGAGCGCTTCGTGGTGGGCGAGAGGGACAGGAGCATGTGCTTCCTCCCCTTGAGCCACGTGTACGAGCGACTCTGGTCCTACTACGTGTTCCGGCGAGGCGCGGAGAACACCTTCCTGGCGGATCCGAAGGACGTCGTCACCTACATGGCCGAGGTGAGGCCGACCGCGATGGTGAGCGTCCCTCGCCTCTACGAGAAGATCTGCGCCACCGTCCAGGAACGCGCCGGAACGGCGTCCGGGGCGAAACATGCGCTCTTCGAGTGGGCCCTGCGCGTCGGCGGCCAGTACCACTACCGCAAGAAGGAGAAGCGGCCCGTGGGCCCGTTGCTCGCGCTGCAGCACCGGCTCGCCGACGCGCTGGTGCTCTCGCAGATCCGGAACGTCGTGGGGGGCCAGAACAACCTCTTCTCCTGCGGGGGGGCTCCGCTCTCGAAGGATGTCGAGGAGTTCTTCTTCGCCGCCGGACTCCTCATCTGTCAGGGCTATGGGCTGACCGAGACCTCGCCGATGCTGACCTGCAACGCGCCTGGCGCGTTCAAGTTCGGAACCGTCGGCCGCCCGGTGCTCGGCTGCGAGATCAAGATCGCGGCGAACGGGGAGATCCTCGCCCGCGGCGGCAACGTCATGAAGGGCTATTACGGAAAGCCCGCCGAGACGGCGGCGGCCTTCCAGGACGGGTGGTTCAAGACCGGGGACGTGGGAATGATGGATGAGGAGGGGTTCCTCCACATCACCGACCGCATCAAGGACCTCATCATCACCTCGGGGGGCAAGAACATCGCTCCCCAGCACATCGAGTCACTGTTCGGCACGGACCCGTTCGTCGAGCAGCTCGCGGTTCTCGGCGACAAGCGCAACTACGTGAGCGCCCTCGTCGTCCCAGCATTTCCCGCGCTGGAGCAGTACGCGCGAGAGAACGGCATCCCCTTCACCTCGCGGGAGGAGCTCGTGGCGCGACCGGAGATCGTCGCCTTCTACGAGCAGCGCATCCGGAGCACGAACGAGAGCCTCGCCAGCTACGAGCAGATCAAGCGGTTCACGCTCGTGCCTCGGGAGTTCACGCAGGAGGGGGGCGAGCTGACCCCCACCCTGAAGATGAAGCGCCGCTTCGTCGAGCAGAAGTACCGGTCCCTGATCGAGGCGATGTACGCGGCCCCGCGGGCACCTGCAGCGTAGAGCGGCGACGCCCGAGCTGTTCGGGCGCCCCGCCACGCCGTGACATCGCCGGCCTCCGCACGCAGCTCGGAGGGCGCCCGTCACCAGCCAGTCTTCGGCCCGTAAGCGTCGGTAGGGCTTCAGCACTCAGAAGTTGCGGGGGCCCGATTTCACAGCCAGCAGAGAAAATCCGGCTTCGAGCACGTTGGTCAGCGACGCGGGGCCCGAGTGTGCTCCAGCACGTGCGGCTCGACCTCGCGGTGTAGCCCAGGGACCGGGCGCTGCTGGCCTCTCCGGCCCCTGGGTACGAGTACCAGCGGTTCGAGCACACCGAACCCACGCCCCTGCTCACCAGCCGACGTCGAGCCCGACGGCCCTTCCCGTAGAACCGTGGGCTCCCATACAGTCGAGCGGATGAGAGTCCTGATCAGCGGAGCAGGCATCGCCGGGCCCACGCTCGCCCACTGGCTACTGCGGCACGGAGGCTTCGACGTGACCCTCGTCGAGAGCGCGCCCCGATTGCGCACCGGTGGCTACGTCATTGATTTCTGGGGCGCGGGGTACGACATCGCCGTGGAGATGGGACTAGACGCAGCACTGCGCGAGGCCGGCTACCTCATCCAGGAAGTCCGGATGGTGGGCGACGACGGCCAGCGGGTCGGCGGCTTTCCCGTCCGGTCGATGCGCCGCGCGCTCGATGACCGGTTGATAAGCGTCCCCCGCGCCGGACTGGCCGAATCCATCTTCCGGAGCATCGAAGGACGGGTGGAAGTGCTCTTCGGGGACACGATCACCGGACTCCAGCAGCATCCGGACGGGGTGGACGTCCGCTTCGAGAAGGGCGCGCCCCGGCAATTCGAGGTGGTGGTCGGGGCCGATGGGATTCACAGCCGGGTCCGTGAGCTCGCATTCGGACCCCACGGTGACTTCGAGCACTACCTCCAACTTCAGTTCGCCGCCTTCGAGCTCCCCGGCTACCAGCCACGGGACGAGAACGTCTACGTCATGCACAACGAGGTGAGACAGCAGGTCGATCGAGTCTCCCTCCGCGGCGATCGCACCTTGTTCCTCTTCATCTTTGCCCACCCCTCGGCGGATTCTCCGGCCGACGCCGGCGGGCAGAAGGCGCTCCTCCGCCAGAGATTCGCGGATGCGCGATGGGAGTGCCCGCGGATCCTCCCTCGGCTCGATGAGGCAGAGGCCTTCTACTTCGACCGGGTGAGCCAGGTCCGGATGGACCGCTGGTCGACGGGTCGGGTCACCCTCGTGGGCG
>CAZDSB010000140.1:0-15950 GCA_964507515.1 uncultured Myxococcaceae bacterium | reverse complement strand
GCGGATAGAAGAGCCCCTTCGCCTCCACCGCCTTCATCATATCTCCGGTCACGACCGCCGGCTCGACCACCGCCACCAGGTCCTCGGTGGAGATCTCCTTGATGGTGTTCATCCGCTCCACGCTCAGGACGATTCCCCCGTGGACCGGCATCGACCCGCCGCTCTTCCCGCTCCTCGCCCCGCAGGGCGTGACCGGAACTCCGTGCTCCCGGGCGATCCGCAGCACCCGGGACACCTCCGCCGTGGTCCGGGGCAACACCACCAGGTCGGCCGGGGTCGTCCCCAGGTCCGACTCGTCACGCCCGTAGTCCGACAGCGCATCCGCGTCGGTCTTCAGGGCCTCCGAGCCGAGGGCCTCGACCAGCGCCGCACGGCACGAGTCCAGCTGCTGCTTCGAAGGACGGTTCATCCGAACATCTCCACCAGGCTCCCGCTCATCGCCAGCGGCGCCTCCGTGCACAGGAACGTCACCACCCGCGCGACCTCTGCCGGCGTCATCTCCGGCGTCCAGCCGGAGCCCTTCAGCATGTCGGTGTCGGTGCTGCCCGGAAGCACCGCCGCGACGAGTACGTTGCGCTCCTTCACCTCGGCCGCCAGCGCCTGGGTGAAGCCGTTCAGCCCCCACTTGCTGGCGCAGTACGCGGTCATCCCCGGCGTTCCCAGGCGACCGCTGATGGAGGAGACGTTCACCACCTTCCCCCAGCGACGCTCGACCATCCCCGGGAGACACCGGCGCGACAGGTAGAAGGGTCCGCTCAGGTTCACCGACAGCACCCGGTCCCAGTCGGCGTCGCTCATCTCCGACACCGGCCGCCGGAGCGCCACCCCGGCGTCGTTCACAAGGATGTCGATCGGCCCGAGCCCGCGTTCCACGTGTGCGACCAGCGCGTCGAGCGCGCCCGCGTCCGCCACGTTCGCCGCGAGACCCAGCGCCCGGGCACCCCGCGCCCGCAGCGCCTCGGCGACGGCGAGGCTGCCCGGCTCGGTGGTCGAGACGACGGCAACCGCAGCGCCCGCCCCGGCAAGCTGCTCCGCGACCGCCTGGCCGATGCCGCGCGAGCCGCCCGTCACCAGGGCGACCCGGCCCGCGAGGCTGCTCACCACGCCGCCCCGGCAGCGGAGATGCGGGCCCACAGCTCGCGCCGGAGCATCCCGTCCTTCCGCAGGACTCCCTCGTAGGCCTCGGCGTGGGTCACCGCGTCCCGCTGCTCCTCGCCCCGCACCCGGAGACAGGCCTGGTGCGCCTCGACGATGCAGGCCGCCCCCGGGCTCTGCAGCCCCCGCGCCAGCGAGCGCGCCACGCCTCGCGCCAGGTGCTCCTGGAGGATCAGCCGGTGCGCCCAGGTGTCGAGCAGCGCCGCCAGCCGTCCGAAGCCCACGACGTACTCCCCGGGAACGTAGGCGATGTGGGCGCGGCCCTCGACGGGAAGCAGGTGGTGCGGGCACATCGAGTGAAACCGCAGACCGGTCACGACGACCAGCTCGCCCCGCGAGCCGTCCGGGACCGGAATCCGCTCGGCGAGCACCGCGTCCGGATCGCGCCCGTACCCGTCGAGGAAGTGCTGTGCCCAGGCCTCCGCGACGCGCGCCGGCGTGTCCTTCAGCTCCGGATCGTCCAGCGAGAGCCCGGAGGCCTCGAGGAAGGCCTGCACCGCCCTCCGCATGGCCTCGAGGTCCGGCGCCTGCCCGCCGCGGCGGCTCAGTCCGCGCTGTACGTGACGCAGTACTCGGGCGTTTCCCACAGACGGAGCTCCTTGAGCTGCGGAAGCTGGGGCTTGAGCCGGTCCCAGATCCAGACGATCACGTTCTCCGCGGTGGGATTGTCGAGGAAGTCGTTCAGGGTGTGGTGATCGCACTGGTTGAGCGCGAGCTCCCAGGTCTTCTTCCGGATCTCCTCGAAGTCGATGATCATCCCGTCGCGCGGGCTGGGCTTTCCGGTGACCGTGACTTGAAGGCGGTAGTTGTGCCCGTGCATCCGGAAGCAGGGCCCGTCGTAGTAGGGCAGCCGGTGCGCGGCGCAGAAGTGAAAGTCGACCGAGAGGTCCATCGGCATGATTCTCTCGTAACCCCGATCCGCATGTCCGACAAGCCCGGCTCCCGGGCGGCCCTCCGGGCACGGGCTCGCTGCGGACCCTCCCCTACCCGGCGCCGGCTACGCCCGGGCCGGTCCGCCGGAGAGCGTCAACCGGTTGCGCGCGGCCGACAGCTGCTGGCGGAGCGTCTCCACCTGTCGGCGGACGTCGTCGAACCCGCGCGCGCCGGCCTGCTCCGCGAGCTCGCGCGCCCGGCTCACCAGCGCATCCAGCTCCACCGCCGCCGCGGCCAGGCCCTCGGCGCTGGTCTGACCCTCGAACGAGCCCGCGACGCGATGGGTCTCCTCGCCGAGCTTCCCGAGCGCATCCATCAGGAACTGGAGCTCGGCGCTGCGGGCCTGCAGCTCGAGGGCCCGCGCGTGCGCCTTGCCGGTGAGGTCCTCCTGGAGGCGGCGACTGCGATCGATCGCGCCGATCAGGGCACGCGCATGCAGGCCGATCTCCGCTTCCAGCGATCCGAGAGCGGTCAGCGCCGCCGCGGTCCGCTCGATCTGCTTCCGCGTGGTGAGCGCGCCATGCAGCGAACGCTCGACGACCTCCTGGAGCCGCTGCAGGGTCTCCTGGAGGGCGGTGGCCGCCGCGATCAGGTCCGGCTCTGCGCTGGGAGTGCTCATCGGCCCGGATGCTCGCCGCGGCCCCAGGTCTCGATGGAAAAAGCCTCCAGGGAATGTCCGGAGCTGAAAGGATGGGGTTGCCGGTCGTCCCTTCCGATCCTCGGGCTGGCGATGACACTGTCGCTGGGAATCGGCTCCCCGCTCGATTAGTCCATCCGCGTCGGCGGCCGCGCGTGCCTGGGGCCGGCGACGGGACGCGGGCACACGTGATTCCTCCCTCGACCGCCCCGCTCGACGTCGAACCGGCGCGGGGCCCGGCCCTCACCTCTCCGTCCACGGCGCCGCCCCATCCGGGCACCGCCGACTGGCTGCTCCTGCTCGGCCCCGGCCTCATCTGGGGCGCCTCCTTCCTCTTCATCGCCGAGGGGCTCCGCTCGGTCGGACCCAACGGCCTCACCTTCGCTCGCATCCTGGTGGGCTTCGTCGTCCTCGGCCTCGTGCCCAGCGCGCGCCGACCCATCGCCCGCGAGGACCGCGGCAAGGTCCTGCTGCTGGGCCTCATCTGGCTGGCACTCCCGCTCAGCATGTTCCCCTTCGCCGAGCAGCGCGTGTCCTCCGCGCTGACTGGCATGCTCAACGGCGCCAATCCTCTCCTGGTCGCCATCGTGGCGGCGGCGTTCTCGCGCCGCCTTCCGGGGCGGGACGTGGTGCTCGGCCTGGCGGTGGGACTGGCCGGCACCGTCCTCGTCGCCCTTCCGAGCCTGAGCCTCGGCGGCAGCAGCCTGGACGGCGTGCTGTTCATCCTCGCCGGGGTCACCTGTTACGGGTTCGCGCTCAACCTCGCCCGGCCCCTCCAGCAACGGAGCGGCGCGTTGCCGGTCGTCTGGCGTGCCCAGGGCTGGGCATTGCTGATGACCGCGCCGCTCGGCGTGCCCGAGCTGCTGCGCGCGCACTGGACGCCGGTGCCGCTCCTCTCGGTCCTGGCCCTCGGCGCGCTCGGGACCGGCGTCGCCTACGTGCTCCTGTCGGTGGCCGCCGGGCGGATGGGGGCCACCCGGGCGGCAGCGACGACGTTCCTCATCCCCGGGGTGGCGTTGCTGCTGGGATGGCTCGTCCGCGGCGAGCACGTGGCTGCGCTCTCGATCGTCGGCGGCGCCGTGTGCGTGGCCGGGGCGTGGCTCATGCGCCGTGCCCAGCTCGCCGGACACTGACCCTCGGGGACCCGCTCCACGCCAGGCTTCCGCGCGGCCGCCGGATGAGGTCTCCTCGTCCACCAGATGCCGCACCGTGCCCGAGCCGCCCCGACCTCGCGCCCCGAACCCGAGCAGCGGACGGCCTACCACTACTTCCGGCGCATCCCGACGCGCTGGATGGACAACGACGTCTACGGGCACGTGAACAACGTCGTCTACTACTCGTACTTCGACACCGTGGTGAACGCGTTCCTGGTCCACAAGGGCGGGCTCGACTTCGAGTCGGGCCCGGTCATCGGCCTCTGCGTCGAATCGCACTGCCGGTACCTGAGCTCGGTGGCCTTCCCCGACGTCCTGGACGCGGGCCTGCGCGTCGCGAAGATCGGCACCTCCAGCGTTCGCTACGAGGTGGGCATCTTCCGTGCGGGCGAGAAGGCGGCCGCCGCGCAGGGACACTTCGTCCACGTCTTCGTGGATCGAACGACCCGACGGCCGGTCGAGCTCCCTCAGAGGATGCGGACCGCGCTGACCCGGCTCTGCTGAGACCCGGGTGGACGCACGCGGGCGCGACCAGCGCGCAGCAGGCTGCGCTCCTCAGAAGAGAACCGACTCGTCTCGCGGCGGCTCGGTGAGGAGCCTCTCCGGAGCGGGGAGCGGCTCACCCGGCTTCCGCCCGGTCATCCTCTCGAACTCGATCGGGTCGTGCGAGCAGACCAGCCGGACCTCCGCCCCGTGCTGTGACTTCAGCGCCCGGAGACGGCGCTGGTTCCAGCGACGGGCGGCGCCGTCCTTCTGCATCAGCCACTGGTAGAGCCGAAGCCCCGGTGTGCAGCGCGGACGGTCGGCGTCCATCTCCCCGTGCCAGAAGTAGGCGTCGCCAGCGAGGAGGAGCCAGCCGGCGTCCTCGTGCACCGCGACACCGGCGTGCCCGAGCGTGTGCCCGACGAGCGGAACCAGCGCGATCTCGTCGCTCAGTCCCTCCAGCGCCCGGACCGCGCTGAAGCCGAACCAGGTCTCTCCCTCCCCGGGGACGTAGGCGTGCCAGCGTGCGCGTGTGCCGCCCCACTGCTGCGGCCGGTAGCGCATCCGGTCGAGCCGCGTCCGCCGATGGAGCGCGGCCTCCTGCTCGGCCAGCAGCACGTGCACCCTCGCCTCTGGGAAGTCCTCGATTCCCCCGGCGTGGTCGAGGTCGAGGTGGGTCATCACGATGTGGCGCACGTCCTCGGGCCGGTATCCGAGCGCCTCGAGCTGCCGCACGGCCGTCAGCGATTCGCGGAGGTCCGGGGCGTTCGTGGAAAGGAAGCGCGCGCCGAGCCGCGCCCGGGGATCGCAGACGTCCCCGAGGCCGAAGCCGGTGTCGACGAGGATGAGGCCATCGGCGCTCTCGACCGCGAGGCAGTGGACGGCGAGACGGGCGCGAAGCCCCAGCGTGTGCCCATCCATCAGCGCTCCGCCCAGCGCGCACTCCGACGTACAGCTCAGGTGATGGATCCGCATGGCCAGGAACCTGTCACCCCTCGCTCGATCGACCAGCGGCCACCGACATCGTTGCGGCATGCCGACCGGGATTGCGGTCGAAGCAGGCGTGCGGTCGACAGATGGGCCGGCAGTCGATCCACCGGGCGGCACCGGGGAGCAGCACAGGGCTCGATGACGCCCAGGGCGACGGGAAGTGGCACCCCACACCCGGACCCGAGCCGCCTGCAGCTACTTCACCACCGCGGAGATCTTCTTGAACTCCGCCGTGCCGGCCACCCCGAGCAGGTCGAACAGCACCGCCTCCACCGAGGAGAGTGTCGCCCCGGCGGCCCGAGCCAGCTCGAGACCCGCCTCGCGGTCCACCGGCTTCCGGCTCAGCACGGCGTCGATGCACACCACCGGATGCCGGCCCTCGAGCACCAGGTCGCGCACGGTCTGGTACACGCAGACGTGCGTCTCCATCCCGGCGATCACCACGTTGCGCCGTCCCGAGAAGCGGGTGCGGAGCGCATCGCCCAGCGCCGAGAACTTCAGCTTCTCGATCACCGGCACGTCTCCGAGCCGCTCGCGGATGAGCGGGACGGTGTGCCCGAGCCCCTTCGGGTACTGCTCGGTCACCGCGATCGGCAGGCCGAGGACGCGCGCCCCTTCGATCAGCGCTCCGAGCCGGGCCAGGACCCGGGACCGCGCATCGGGCTCCATCGCCGCCGCGAGCCGCTCCTGCACGTCGACCACCAGGAGCGCGGTGTCCTCTCGCTTCAGCTGTTGCGGCTTCATACGGCGTACCCCTGGGAACCGGATGTCGCCGGAGCCTCCGGATCGAGCATCACGTTGACGCAGGCCACGGTCCCCGAGGCCACCGCCCGCTCCAGCGCGGGGCGGATCTGCCCCGGCTCGGTGACCAGCTCACCCCGGCCTCCGAGGGCCTTCACCACCTCGTCGTAGCGGGTCGGAGCGAGCAGCGTCGCGGGCGACTTGTCCTCGCCGAACATGCCGACCTGCGGCAGGCGAATCTGCCCCCAGGCCGCGTCGTTCCCGACGACGCAGACCATCGGCAGCTCGAAGCGGAGCGCGGTCTCGAAGTCGAACCCGTTGAACCCGAACGAGCCGTCGCCCTGGACCACCCAGATCTGCCGCTCCGGGTGGAGCAGCTTGGCCGCGATCGCGAACGGCGCGCCCACGCCGAGACAGCCCAGCGGGCCCGGATCGAGCCACCGGCCCGGAGCCTTCAGGGACAGCACCTTCGCCGCGAGCGCGACCCAGTTTCCCCCGTCGGCGATGAACATCGGATCCCGGTCGCCGGCATTCGCGACGTCCGAGAGATCCTTCGCCAGCCGGTAGTGGTGGATGGGAACCGCGTCGCTGCGCGTCCACTGCTCCAGTGTCGCCAACTTCTGCTCCTCTGCCGTGCGGAGCTCGCGGACGTACGCGGCGCGGGTGGCCTTCCTCGCCCGGTCGGCGAAGGCGGCGAGCGCCGAGCGACTGTCCGCGACGATCCCCACGTCCACCGGCCGGTTCCGCCCCACCTCGGTCGGGTCGACGTCCACCTGGACGATCTTGGACGCAGCGCTGAACGTCGGCTCGGCGCCGTAGTTGAGCCGGAAGTCGAACGGCGTGCCGACGACGAACACCACGTCCGCCCCGGTCAGCGCGTCCTTCCGGGTGTGTTGGAAGAACATCGGGTGGTCGGGCGGCAGACAGCCGCGACCGGCGCCGTTGAGGTAGGTCGGAATCTGCGCTCGCTCGACGAAGGTGCGGAGCGCATCGGACGCGTCATCCCACCAGACGCTCGAGCCGGCGATCATCGCAGGCCGCTCGGCCGCCGCGAGCAGCGAGAGCGCCTCCTCCACCGCCTGCGGGTCCGGCGCCATCCGGGCCCGGGTCCGGTAAAGGCGAGGAATCTGCAGCGCGCTCTCGTCCACGCCGTTGCTCAGCACGTCCCAGGCGAGCTCGAGGAACACCGGTCCCGGCCGCCCGCTCAGGGCAACCCGGAACGCCTTCGCCATGTAGAGCGGGACGAGCTCCGGCGACGGCACGCGATCGGACCACTTGGAGATCCGGTGGAAGAGGTCCACCTGCTCCATTTCCTGAAGGCTGCCCCGGCTCTGGTTGAACTGCGGCGCCGCCCCACCGAGGAGGATGAGCGGCGAGTTGGCCGCGTTCGCGTTCGCCACCCCGGTGAGCGCGTCCGTCACGCCCGGGCCCGCGGTGACCACCGCCACCCCCACCCCGCGGGTGATCCGCGCATACGCATCGGCCGCGTGGGCCGCGCCCTGCTCGTGGCGGGTGTCGACGACCTGGATCCCCTCCTCCACTAGGCCGGCGTAGATCGGCGCGACGTGCAGCCCGCAGAGGGTGAAGACGTGGCGCACCCGCTCCTCCTTGAGCATCCGCGCCACGAGCTGCCCGCCGGTCACCATCGCCATCGGTCGTCTGTCTCCGCCTGGCGCCTGGACGCCGGCCGTCGTAGGACTGAGGTCAGTCGTTTAGCTCCCGTGCACGAACCTTTCCAGGACCTCCGCCCGCTCGCCGGCTCCTACGCGCCGGCGCTCGCACGGGAGGCGTTCTCCCGTGGTCTCGCCACGACCGCCCCGGATGGCACCCGGAAGCCCATCACGCCCGGAGCGACCCCGGTGGTCCTTCCGCCGAGCGTGATCGCCGAGCGCCACGCGCTCGCGCGCACCCTCGCCTCCGCCGGGTTCCGGATGGCCCAGGCGATCGCCCTCGGGCCTTCGCGGGAGGTCATCCTCGGCGCTCTCTCCCCGCTCGAGCGCCGGCTGATCGAGCGGTCCGCCCCCGAAACGCGCCGGCTCGCCATCGCCCGCATCGACTTCCTGGTATCCGCGCGACCCGCGGCCCTCGAGCTCAACGCGACCATTCCTGCCATGCCGGGGTACTCGGACATGGCAGCCGGAGCGTTCCTCTCGGCCGTTGGGCAAGCAGCGGGACTGGACGCGGCGGCGATCCGCGCGCTCGAGGTCCAGAACGGCAGCAACGTCGAGGCGCTCCACCGCGCGCTGGTCACGACGTCGCTGGAGGAGCGCGGGCGTCCGCCCGGGCGCATCGCGGTCCTCTGCCGCCGCAACGACAGCCAGCTCACCGAGGTGGACCACCTCGTCGGCCGCTTCGCCGAGCTCGGGACCGAGGCCCACCGCGTCTACCCCGACGAGGCGGGTGGCGAGCAGCTGTTCACCGCCCACGGCAAGACCTTCGACCTCGTCTACCGCCACCTCTTCGTCCACCGGCTCTCCGAGACGCCACAGCCCTTCCTCGAGGCGTTCTTCGCCGGAGACGCCGCGCGGGGCTCCCTCCTCTTCAATCACCCCGCGGCGCACGTCGAGGCCAAGAGCAACTTCGCACTGCTCTCGCGTGCGGTGGACGAGCCGGAGCTGGCCGCCACCGCAGGCCTGGGCTCCGACGACCTCGAAGCGATCCGGCGGGCGGTTCCCTGGACGCGCGTCCTCGGTCCGGGTCCGGCGCGGGGTCCCGGAGGCGAGGCGCTGCCGGACCTGGTCGGGTACGTGGCTGCCCACCCCGAAGGGTTCGTCCTCAAGCGCGCCTGGGACTATGGCGGCAAGGCGGTGTTCGTGGGGCCGGCGTCGGACGAGCCTGGCTTCGCTTCCCGCTCCGAGGCCGCCTTCGGCCAGCGCCTGGCCTGGCCTGCTCTCGTCGCGTGCGCGGCGGCGGACCGGCGAGGGGGCGGCTTCGTGGTGCAGGCCGTGGTGGACGTGCCACGCGAGCGACACCTCCTCGCGACGCCGGATGGACCGGTCGAGGGCGAGCTCTTCGTCGACTACTCGGCCTTCGCCTCGGTTGGCCTCTCGTCGGAGCCGCCGTGGGGTGGCGTCGTCCGGGCCTCGGCCTCCCGGATCGTCAACATCCAGGGAGGCGGCGGCGTCCTGCCGCTGCTGACCGAGCCGGTCTGGGCGACGCTGCGGCGTGCACTCCGGGTGGAATCCTGACCCGTCCCCGGGTGTTGGAGCTGGTGGCCGAAGACCCGACCTGCGTTATGTCAGGACGCATCCGGGGCGCTGGCCCCGCAAGGAGAAGGCAACGATGGCCTGGGAATTCGATGCACGCCGGGCGGCACGTGACGGCCGAGACCTCGGCGAGGCGGGCGGCTTCGGTCGCGCCGGTGAGCTCACCGGCACCACGGCGGCGAGCTTCATGGCGGGGGTCTACCGGTGGATGACGCTGGGGCTGGCGGTCACCGCCGGCGTCGCGCTCTACACCGCGAGCAACCTCCAGCTGGCGCGGACGGTGGCCGGAGCCATGGTTCCGCTGATCATCGCGCAGCTCGTGGTCGTGCTCGCGCTCTCCTTCCTGGCGCAGCGGATCAGCGGGCCGGTCGCGGGGCTGCTCTTCATGGTCTACGCCGGGCTCACCGGCCTGACGCTGAGCGGAATCTTCTTCGTCTATTCGCTGGGCTCGATCTCCACGGCGTTCTTCGTCACCGCGGGCTCGTTCGCGGCGCTGAGCCTCTACGGAACGGTGACCAAGCGCGACCTGAGCGCCTGGGGCACCTTCCTCTTCATGGGGCTCGTCGGCGTGGTGATCGCCAGCGTCGTCCAGTTCTGGTGGTCGAGCCCTGGATTCACCTTCGTTCTCTCCTGCGCGACGGTGGTCGTGTTCGCCGGCCTGACCGCCTATGACACCCAGAAGCTCCGGACGCTCGGGGCGCAGTACGCCGGCGCGGGACTGACGTCGGTCACCATCGTCGGCGCGCTGAACCTGTACCTCGACTTCATCAACCTGTTCCTGGCGCTGCTCCGGCTGTTCGGAGACCGGCGCCGGTAGGCCTCGACGGGTGAATCCGTAGCGATGCGGCCGGATCCTCTCGCGAGGTTCCGGCCGCTGTCGTTTCCGGGTATCCGGGTCCATGCCCGGGATCGTCGACGAGCCCCGGTCGTCCGGCGTTAAGCTCCTCTCGACCGACCACGCGGGGGGAGCGATGGACTTCCTCGGAACGAAGGCGCGGCTTCTTGTGGCGAGCCTGGCCGGGCTGACGGTCGGCTGTGCCTCGCGCCCCCCTGTCGTCGGCACCATCTCGCCTCCGACGCGCGAGTTCCGCGTCCAGCAGGTGAACCTCCCCAGTGGGATGCAGCTGCTGGTCGAGGATGCGGCCGACGAGCACACGGTGGCGAGCGTGCTGGTGTTCGGTGCCGGCGCCGCTCAGGACCCACCCGGTCGGGAGGGACTCGCACATCTCGTCGAGCACCTGGCATTTCGTGCCCATGGTCCAGGTCAACCCACGATCCGTCAGCGGCTGGTCGACGAGGGCATCGGCTACCACAACGCCGCCACCCTCACCGACGCGACCCACTACGATCAGCTCGCCAGGCCCGAGCTTCTCCCCGCGATGGTCCGGATCGAGGCGGCACGCCTCAAGGCTCCGCTCGAGGGCATCGACGAGGCAACGTTCGCCGTCGAGCGGGAGGTGGTGCTGAACGAGCTGCTCTGGCGCTACGGCAGCGACCGCCTCCCCGTCGCGCAGGATGCGCTCTTCCACCAGCTCTACCCGCCGGGACACCCGTACGCGCACGGAGTGGCGGGGACCGCCGAGTCCCTCGCCCGCCTGACGCTGGAGGACGCGCGGGCGTTCGTCCGGACCTGGTACCGCCCGGAGCGCATGACCTGGGTGATCGCCGGAAAGGTCGACCGCGCAGCCCTGCTCAAGACTCTGAAGGAGGAGATCCCCCCCGAGCTGAGCGACGTTCCCCACGCCAGTCCCGAGCCCGCGGCGGTGCGACCTCCTCCCTCGCCGCCGCCTCGGCCTCCCCTGCCGACGCTCAGCGGACCGTGGGAAGGGCGTCAGCTGGTGATCGCCTGGACGCTTCCTCCCGCGCACGGGACGCTTCAATCCGTCGTCTCCAGCCTCCCGGCGGTCGTCGCCTCCCAGGTGCACCTGGATGGGGTCAAGCACAAGACGGGCACGCTCCGCGAGATGGACGACTCGTCCGTCCTGATCGTGTCACTCGAGCTCGAGCCCAAGGCGAGCGCGAACGAGGTTCTCTCGAGCTTTCTCTCGAAGCTCCCCGGCAGCTGGCCCAACGTCTGGTACCAGCCGGGGACCCGCGCTTACTGGGCCTTCAGCTTGCTCCGGAGGGAGCTCATCGAGGCGAAGGTCCGGGCGACGGAATCGCTGCTCTCCCGGGCTCAACTTCGCGCGCTCGAGGTCCATCGGACGCGCTCGGCTCTGACGCTCACGCTCCAGGGGGACTCGGTTCTCGCGATGCAGTTCCCCGAGCTGGTCCGTCTCGGCCAGCAGTACGTCACTCCCGAGAGGGCGCGAGCTGTGCTCCTCGAGCCCACCATGGCCGCCTCTCTCGACCCGGGCTCCGCTCCGCCCGACGTGGTGCATCTGGAGGTCGCCGCGCCCAAGCGCGACCACTCGGCCGAGGAGATCGCCGCGCTGGCGGCCGCGCCGGGTCTCGAGGTGCAAGCATTCCGGGCCAGCAACGGCCTCGACGTGCTGGTCGCCCCGATGGGTCACCGTGACGTGGTGAGCGTGGTGCTCGCCGTGCCGCAGGGCAGAGCGACCACGCCTCGTCCGGGGATCGCGGAGGTGACCGCCCTTGCCACGTACACCAGCACGTTTGGACGGGGGATCGTCATCGATCGTCGCTGGGGCCAGGACAGCGGCCTCGTCCGACTCCAGGGATCTCCGGGTCAGCTGCCGGAGCTCCTCGAGCGGATCGCCGCCGAGGTGAACGTCCGCATCAGCGCGCTCGCGGAGCCGGCGTCCCTCCGGTTCAAGGACGAACCGGTGGAGTCCCGGTTCGACCGACGCTTCTTGCGCGCCCTCTACGGTCCCTCGCGATACGCGGTCCGGGCGACCGAGGCGGAGATTCGAGCGACCTCGGTGGGCGACGTGAATGACTGGCTTCACCAGACCTTCGACCCCACCCATTCCGTCCTGGTCATCGCCGGTGACGTGCAGGGAGACGTCCGGCGCGAGGTCGAGCTCCGTCTCTCCGACTGGCGCGATCGGCAGGGACGGCTTCCGGCCCCGTTCCCGGCGCCACCGCAGCCGGGAAAGCTCCGGCTCGTTACCGACGTGGCGCCGAAGCGCTCTCAGGTTGCGGTTCGCTTCGGCTGCGTGATGCAGGGTGCCACGCTTGCCAGCGACATCGCGGCAGATCTCCTCGGCATCGAGCTGGAGCAGCGGTGGTACGGCGCGCTCCGGTCAGCGGGTGGCGCGACGTACCGGGTCGCGGTCTCGGTCGACCCTCATCGCGATGGGGCGAGCCGCGACCTCCTGGCACGGATGGAGGTCCAGGGCCCCAGGCTCCCCGAGGTTGCGGCCGAGCTGCAGCGCACCTGGCACGACCTCCCCGGGCTGCTGGCCGATCCGGCGGCGCTGCGCCGCGTTCAATGGGAGTTCGCGCGTCGCCGCTCCGTCAGCTTCGGGACCGGGCTGGCGGTGGCCCTGGAGCTGGCGGACGAGCGGCTCCGCGGCCGGCCTGCGACCGTCCTGGACGACGTCTCTCGGACGATGCTCACGCTCGGGCCTGCGGAGCTGTCAGCGGCGTCCCGGGACTGTCAGCAAAGCTCGCTCGTGGGGCTCCAGGGTCCGCAGCCGAGCATCGAGGCGCCGACCCTGCTCCCCGAGGCCGAGCGCGTCGTCGTCCCCGAGCGCTGATCGACCCCGGGGACACATCGAAATGCCGACGCGGTCGGGACCACTCGCGGGGTTCCGGTTCGGGCAGCTTGGAATCAGCTCAGGCGGGCTTCTTCACGGCCCAGCTGAGGCAGTAGCCCTGGGGGTTCACCGCCCCACCGAAGAGCTTGCAGCCTCCGCACTCCTTGTACTTCCCCGCTTCCCACTGGGCGCAGGTGTCGCAGCGCTTCCCGGGCACGTAGGACTTCTCCGCGTACTGGAGGGTGCGACGCATCTGCGCGGCGGCCGGGTCGATGGGCGCCTTCGTCTTGCAGTTCAGAGCCTCGGCGGCGCGTGCCTCCGGGCCGGTCAACGCGAGGACGCCGCTCGCGGCCCCGAGCCCCGCCCCCAGGATCTGGAGCGCGCGCCGGCGATCGAAGCGGGGTGTCTCGTCGTCGTATCCGTTCACGTGTGATCTCCTCCGGGTCAGCAAGCCCATCGTTCGCCGCGCCCCCTCGGCGGCTGCGGACTCTCGGGGACCCGGGCACCCCCCGTCAACATTCAGCTGTGACGGCGGTCGCTTAGGGACCCGAGCCAGGCTGACGCACGATACGTCGGTCGCTGCGTCGCGCACCTGACGGCCCACCGAACGCGCTTGACACTCCATCCCCGGAGCAGGAGTCTCCGCGCGAAGTGGTCTGATGACCTGATCATCGGGAGACACTGAGTGGCAACTGCCCCCGGCCAGCTCGAGCGGCCCACGCCCGAGCCCGAGTTCCACGCCGTCCGGAAGGGCCGGCGCTACGAGCAGGTCGCGGCGCAGATCCAGGGGTTGATCGCGAGTGGCGCGCTCAGACCGGGCGATCGCCTCCCGCCCGAGCGTGAGCTCGCCGCGAAGTTCGGCGTCGGCCGGAGCTCCTTGCGGGACGCCCTCCGCACGCTGGAGGTGATGGGCATCATCGAGTCCCGTCACGGCAGCGGCACGGTGGTCCGCGACCTGTCAACCGACTCGCTGGTGGTGCCGCTGGCCAATGTCCTGGCGCAGAAGCGCGGGCTCGTGGCCGAGCTCCTCGACGTCCGCCGGATGATCGAGCCGGCCCTCGCGGCCCGCGCCGCCGCCAACGCCACCGACGAGGAGCTGGCCCGGCTCGAGGACATCCTCCGTCGGCAGACGGAGAAGGTGCGCCGCGGAGAGCCGAGCATCGAGGAGGACTCCGAGTTCCACTACGCCATCGCGCTCGCAGCCCGGAACAGCGTGGTGCTGCGGGTCCTCGACGTCCTCATGGATCTGCTGCGCGAGAGCCGCGCCCGCTCGCTCCAGGTCCCGGGTCGGCCGAAGGGCTCCCTCTCGGGCCACCAGCGCATCCTCAGGGCGATCAAGCGCCGCGACGGTCCCGCGGCCGAGGCGGCGGTACGCAAGCACCTGAAGGAAATCGAAGAGATTGTGACGCGGCAGCTCTGACGGGAGGCGAGTGATGGGACGTCTGTTCGCAGTCGAGATCGTCTATCGGGGAATCTTCCAGAAGCAGCTCGCGACGAAGATCAGTCGGGCCATCGTCCTCGCCGCCCACGAGGAGGGAAAGCCCGGCATCTCCTTCGGACGGTACGGGGACAGCCCGGAACGCAACGGCATCCCGGCGAAGAACTTCGCCATCGTCGCCACCGACGACCTCACCCTCGAGGAGGGGATGGCCAAGTACGAGCCCAAGGAGGTCGACATCACCATCGTGGTCGACGACACGCTCTTCAAGGGCGTGGAGTCGTGGGCCTGGTACGGACTCCAGCCCATCAACCGGCTGACGAAACCCGGCGGCACGCTCATCGTGACCTCACACGAGAGCGCCGAGACGCTCATCCCGATGGCCCACCGCAAGGAGACGCCCTACCAGCTGGCGATTCTGAAGGGCACACCGAGCTTCTCCGGTCTCTGGGTCTACAAGGACGACCACACCGACGTGCGCATCCTCGGCGCCCTGGCCAAGGTCCTGCCCGAGCTGTTCAGCCTCGCCTCGGTCCAGAAGGTCATCCGGAACGAGTGGAACGACGAGCTGAAGGTCACCTCCGCGCAGCGCGCTCACGAGCGCGTCAGCACCGTGACGGTCCAGCCCAACCAGGGCAATCCGGAGAAGCCCTTCGAGTTCCAGATGCCCAAGTGGACGGAGATGCGCGAGGGCATCGCCATCCCCGGGATTCCCAAGGGCCATCAGATGAAGGATCCAACCGACGGGAAGACGGGCGGCTACCAGCCGGCGCGCAATCCCACCTTCAAGAAGTTCACCACCCGCACCATGCGGCCGGTGGTGAACTTCGACACCTGCATCAAGTGCACGCTCTGCTGGTTGCAGTGCCCCGACTCCTGCTTCGACGTCACGCCCGAGGGCCTCTACGACGCGAACATGGAAGCGTGCTGCGGCTGCGGTGTGTGCGAGGCGGTCTGCCCCGTTTCGAACTGCGTCACGATGGTCAACGAGACCCAGTTCTCGGGCAACGACAGCCAGTGGGAGGCGTGGAGGGAGGACAAGGAGGGCTACCAGGGCTGGCTCAAGGAGAAGATCGCGAATCGCCCTGAACGCTCCCACGGCTTCCGTCTGCGCGGGGAGTACGAAAAGCAGGTTCCCGAGATGTTGAAGATCGCCAAAGAGCGCTGAGGACGAGGGAGACCGGTCATGACAGAGGCATTGGCAAACCCTCCGCAGACACAACCCGCGGCCGAGAAGACGTCACAGCCCGCAGGGGACAAGACTTCGCTCATCACGGGGAGCGAGGCGATCGCGGTGGCCTGCAAGCTGGCCGACGTGGACGTGATCACCGCCTACCCCATCCGCCCCTACGACACCGTGATGCAGTACGTCGCGAAGCTCGTGTCGAACGGAGAGCTGGACTGCGAGTACATCGTCGCGGAGAGCGAGCACTCGCAGTTCGAGATCGTCAAGCACGCCTCGGCGGTGGGAGCGCGCGTGTTCTGCGGCTCGAGCGGCGTCGGGTGGATGTACGCCTTCGAGGCGCTCACCGTGACGCCGGCGCTGCGCAT
>CAZDSB010000139.1:0-3795 GCA_964507515.1 uncultured Myxococcaceae bacterium | reverse complement strand
GTGGAGGCGGGCGTCGAGGATCTCCGCGGAGCGGAAGTGCAGCTCGGCGCGGGTCCGCGGGTCGCCCACCCCCGCCAGCTCTGCGTCGTAGACAGCCACCAGTGAGCGCCAGTCCTGCGTCTTCGCGTGGAGGCGCCCGAGGCCGCTGAGTGCCACCGGGTGGCCGGGCACGCGCCCCAGCACCGCCCCGTAGCACTGCACCGCCTGCGGGTCGCGGTGCAGGGTGTCCTCGAGCAGCGCGGCGAGGCGGAGCTGGACGGTGAGCCACTCGCGCTCGTCGCGCACGGCACCGGCGAGGGAGGTCAGCACGTCGGCCAGCTCCTCGGGACGGCCGAGGGTCTCGTGGAGAGTCGCCAGGGCGCCGAGCACCGACGTGTCCTCCGGGTTCTGGTGGCGGGCGGCGTTGAGGGCGGCGACGGCGTCCTCCGGTCGCTCCTGGCGGACGTACGCCCGCGCGAGCGCGGTGTAGGCCGGAACCGACGTGGGACCGCCCAGCTCTGCCTCGGCGGCGAGCACCGCGATGAGCCGCTCCTCGTCGCCCGCCGTCTCGGCGGCCCGGCGCAGCGCACCGAGGGTCACCGGGTCGCGCCGATCGAGCGCGAAGGCCTCGCGCCAGCGGTTCAGCGCGTCGGCGTGCTGGCCCAGCCGCTCGTGGAGGGTGGCCGCCGTCTGGAGCGCGTGCGCGGCCAGGCGGGGCTCGGGCAGGGCCCGGGCGAGGAGGATCTGCACCCGGAGCAGTCCGGGCACGTCACCGTGGCCGGCGAGCATCCCCTCGGCCTGGACCAGGAGACCGAGGTCCGCCGGCTCGAGCTCGAGCGCCGCGGAGAGCACCTCGGTCGCCTCGTCCCACCGATCGAGCCGATCGGCGAGGACCTCGGCCTTCTCGAAGAGGAGGGCCGCGCGCGGCCGGGCGCCCTCGGTCGCGGCCAGCTCGGCGTCGAGGAGCTGGAGGACCATCGGCCAGTTCCCGACGTCGGAGAAGATGCGACGGGCGGACCGGAGATTCTCCACGAACCTCGGGGCCAGCCGGTACGCGGCCTGGAACGCGGCGGCCGCGGCGCGGAGGTTCCCCAGCGGCCGCTCCCAGAGCAACCCGAGCTCGTGATAGAGCCGCGCGCTTCGCGGATCCGGCTCGAGCGACCTCGCCTCTCGCTCGAGCGCCGCGATGCGGGCACGGACCTCCGTGACCTCTGTCTCGGAGGGAACCGTGGGGCGCCCGACCGGCGCTTCCCGCTCGGGAGGTGCGGTCATGCGGCGTGCGCGGCGGCCAGGAGCTCCCCGGAGTCGATGAGCGCGGAGACGGCCTCGATGTCGCGGTGGATCTCCCGGTCCTCCTCCATCGAGGGGACGACCCGACGGACGGCGGCGTGCGCAGCGGCCACGCCTCGCCCGGCGCGCAGCGGCTTCCGGAAGTCGAGCGCCTGGGCCGCGACCAGCACCTCGACGGCGAGACAGCTGCGGGTGAACTCCACCACTTGGCGGGCCTTGAGCGCCGCGGTCATGCCCATGCTCACGTGGTCCTCGCGGCCGGCCGAGGAGGGGATCGAGTCGACCGAGGCGGGGTGGCTCAGCACGCGCGACTCGGCGACCAGGGCGGCGGAGGTGACCTGGGCGATCATGAAGCCGGAGTTGAGGCCGGAGTTCTTCGCCAGGAAGGGCGGCAGCCCGCTCAGGGCAGGGTTCACCAGCTGCTCCACCCGGCGTTCGCTGATCGACGACAGCTGGGTGCTGGCGATCGCCAGCACGTCGAGGGCGAGCGAGACCGGCTGGCCGTGGAAGTTGCCGCCGGAGACGATGAGGTCCTCACCGGGGAAGACCAGCGGGTTGTCGGTGGCCGAGTTCACCTCGATGGAGAGGACCCGCCGCGCGTGGGAGAGGCCATCCCGGGCCGCGCCGTGCACCTGGGGCATGCAGCGGAGCGAGTAGGGGTCCTGGACCTTGGAACAGTCGGCGTGGCTCACCACGATCTCCGAGTCGCGGAGGAGCGCCCGGAGGTGCTCGGCCACCGCGGTCTGGCCGGGATGGGGGCGCACGGCCTGGATGGGCGAGATGAAGGGACGGTGGCTCCCCAGAAGTCCCTCCAGGGTCATCGCGCCCGCCAGGTCGGCGACCTCGGCCAGCGCCTCGCTGCGGACCAGGGCGAGCGCCCCCACCGCGCACATCGCCTGGGTGCCGTTGACGAGGGCGAGCCCCTCCTTGGCCTCGAGCACGACCGGCTCGAGGCCGGCGCGGGCCAGCGCGGCGCGCCCGGAGAGCCGCTCGCTCCCGACGAACGCCTCGCCCTCGCCGATGAGGACCAGGGCGAGGTGCGCGAGGGGGGCGAGATCTCCCGAGGCGCCGACGCTGCCACGCTCGGGGACGACCGGGATGACGCCGCGGTTGAGCATGTCCAGCGCCAGCTGCAGGGTGCGGGGCCGGATGCCGGAGTGGCCCTTCGCCAGGACGTTGCAGCGCAGGAGCAGGAGCGCGCGTGCCTCGGGCATGGGCAGCGGGGTTCCGACGCCGGCGGCATGCGAGAGGAGGAGGTTGCGCTGGAGGGTCCGGAGGTCCTTCCGGTCGATGCGCACCTCGGCCAGGGTGCCGAAGCCGGTGTTGATGCCGTACGCCGCCGCCTCGCCCGCGGCGACGCGATCCACGAGCGCGCGCGCCCGCTCCACCCGCGCCAGGGCCTCGGGCGCGAGCTCGACGTGGATCCCTCCGCGCGCCACCTCGCGGATCTCCTCCAGGCTCAGCGTCTCGCCGTCCAGGAGCAATCGCCGGTCCGTCATGGGCGGCGGAAGGTACCCCGAGGTGCGCCTCTAGGTCTAACGCCGAGACCAGTTGGATCGACCGGATGATCGCGCCGCAATCGCGGCCGAGGCCGAGGAGGGACGACGGAGCGTGGCCGTCGTCACGTGACGGAGGAGAGATGACGGGATCGGCCGCGAGGGCTAGCGAGGGACGGATCGATCCAACGGGCTTCGGCGTTAAGGTAGCGACGCATTCCCGGATGCGGATGGAGCCGGGGCGGCGCGCGGGCTGCATGGAGGAGCGGACGACGGTGGCACTGTGGGTCCAGAAATACGGGGGCACGTCGGTGGCGGACCCGGAGCGCATCCGGGCGGTCGCACGGAGGTGTCTCCAGGCGCGGGCGGCGGGCCATGACCTGGTGGTCGTGGTCTCGGCGATGTCGGGGGAGACCAACCGCCTGCTGAAGCTGGTCCAGACGATGAACCAGCGGCCGAGCGAGCGGGAGCAGGACGTGGTGGTGGCCACCGGGGAGCAGGTCACCATCGGCCTCCTCTCGCTGGCGATCCAGGCGGTGGGTGGGCAGGCCACGAGCTTCCTCGCCCACCAGTGCCGGATCGTCACCGACAGCACGTTCAGCAAGGCGCGCATCAAGCGGATCGACGAGGAGCCGCTGCGTGCGGCGCTCGCGCGCGGAGACGTGGCGGTGGTGGCTGGGTTCCAGGGAATCGACGAGGGCGGAAACGTCACCACCCTCGGGCGCGGCGGCTCGGACACCACGGCGGTGGCGCTCGCGGCGGCCCTCCAGGCGGAGCGCTGCGAGATCTACACCGACGTGGACGGGGTCTACACCGCGGACCCCAACGTGTGCCCCGCAGCGCGGAAGCTGGATCGCATCAGCTACGAGGAGATGCTGGAGGAAGCGTCGCTCGGGGCGAAGGTTCTGCAGATCCGCTCGGTGGAGTTCGCGATGAAGTACCGGGTCCCGCTGTGGGTGAAGTCGTCCTTCACCGACGACCCGGGGACGCTGGTGTGCGAGGAGGACGCGGCGATGGAGGAGGTGCTGGT
>CAZDSB010000138.1:0-7680 GCA_964507515.1 uncultured Myxococcaceae bacterium | reverse complement strand
CGAGCGCCGGGGTTCCGAGAACCGGACCTCCATAACCTCCCGAGCTGGGGCAAGTTGCGGAAACCGAGCCATCGTGAACGTCGATCGCGAGCAAGCGCCCTGCACTCCCGGCAGTGCCGACGTATGCGAACTGCTGGCCCCCGTCTGCGCTTCCTAGTGTCAGACTGGCTTTGACCGGCTCAGCGAGGATAGGGGCCCACTTCTCTGCGCCGGTACTCGTGAGCGCATAGATGCTCCCGCTCCCTCCATCGCTCGTCCCGAACACGATCGTCCCGTCGTCCGCGATCGCCGGTGTCGTGTAGATCGGCGCGCCGGCCGAGTACCGCCACTTCCAGCGCGTCACGTTCACCCCGGCGTCCGCGCTCCCGAGATTGCTGCTGAGGTCCGTCCCCGACGCCTCCAGCCCCACCACCGCCCGGAACGCCTCGAACGGCAGCGACGCCAGCGGAACCGTTCCCTCGCGACAGAACGGATTCGACGCCGCCGGATTCGTCGCCCCACACGGACCCAGCGGCACGTCCATCGCCGGCCCCGCGGTCGCCGCGACACCGTGCGCGAGAAGCTTCACCGTGCCGGCGGCCACGTCCTGGTCATGCGAGGTGACCGTCACCGACACGCTCTCATCACGGCGGAACGCGTCCTGACCGCCATCCGGCGAGTCCGGGTCGTACCCCGTCAGCTTCGCCGTGTCCGGCCGCGCCGGAGGCCCCGCCACAACGATCGAGAACACCGGCGGCGTCTTGTCGTTCGGATTGCCGGCTGCGACGCAGGTCTTCGTCCCAGGATCGCACGTCCCGCCATTCACGCAGTCGGCGTCCGTGCTGCAGGTTCGCGTCGGATCGAAGCACGACGCGCCGAGAAGCAGCGCGGCCAGCACTCCCAGAACCGAGATCGCGCTCCGCATCTCGCCTCCTCAGAACCTTCCGGCCATCACCAGCGTGCCCCCACCCGGTCCCGGTCGCAGCTCGACGTGCGCGCCCTCGGGCTTGCTCCCGTCCAGCACCCACAGCGTCACCCCGGTCGCAACCAGCGCCGCACCCGCGACCAGCGCGACGGTCACCGGCGTCGACTTGCCCCGGAGCGAGTCCTGCGCCGCCGCAGCCTCCGGTGTCGGCGGGCGTTGCCCGTTCGGGTCGAGCGTCTGCCGGTACGCGTCCTCGTCGCTCTTTCCGGAGACGAAGAGCGCCGTCCCCACCGCAAGCGCCACCGCCCCGACGCCCACGCACGCATACGCCGCGATGCGCTGCCCCGAAGCGCCCCGCGAGGCGACCGCCGCGACCGCCGCCGGCGGGACCCCCGCTCGCGGTTCGGCCGGCACGCCAGACGCAGGTGCCTCCGCTGCCGCGGGCGCCGGAGCCGCGACGAGAGGCTGCAGATCCAGGGTCTCCACCCGGAGCCCCTCGGTCAGCACCTTCTGGATTCCTGGACGGATCATCTCGGGGCGGAGACGGCCCTTGGGCCGCGTCACCTCGAGGTTCGACACGCTTCGCTCGAGCAGGCCGTCCGAACGCACCAGCTTGCCCACGAACACCATCTGCGGCCGGAACGGGTACACGCTCACGTACAGCGCACGCTGGCCACCACAGGACCGGGCGAGCTCGGCGAGACACTGCTCGTCGCCACCACAGCTGCCGCCGGGCCGCGCGGCCACGAACTGCCGCGCGCACTGCTGGCCCACCACCTTCACGTCGTGACGCGAGAGCTCGGCATCGAGCTGCGGACCGAAGCGCGCCGCGTCATCGTCGCTGCCGCCAACGACCACCAGCGGGTGTGGAACGACCGCCGGCGCCGGGGTCGCTGCCGGAGCCGCCGGAGCCGCGAGCGAGGTCAGGGCCGTGAGCAACGACCCGCACAGCGCAGTCCGCCGCAAGCCGTTCAACCCCCCTCCTTCGGATCGGCAGGGAAAGGTCATAACATCGCCCGCCGTGGGCCGGCACTTTCGTTGCTAGCCTTTTGCGAGCTGCATGCCAGGGCTGTGCGGGTGTCGTGCAGAGGGGGGTTCACGTGGTCTCGATTCGCGGCGGGATGCTCGCGGTGGTGCTCGCCTCCACGGGTGCGGTGGCCGCACCCCGGATGGCGCTGGTCGCGCTGGGTGACTGCCGGGATCCGGACCTGCTCCGGTACGAGCGACAGTTCGAGGAGCGCCTGTCGGACCGAGTCGGACCGCAGCTGCTGCCGGTCGAGCATTTCCAGGCGCGCGTCGGCCCTCCGGCCACGCACACGCTCGACGAGGTGCGACGGCAGGTGTCGACCGCCGAGAACCTCTTCTACAACGACCGCATCGCCGACTCGCTTGCGCTGCTCGACCAGACGCTGGCCGAGCTCGAGCGACTCCCGCCAGGACCCGAGCGGGCGAAGACCTTCGGCGACGCCCAGCTGATCCGTGGGATGACGCTCAGCGCGCAGCGACGCCGCGACGCCTCGGACGACGCCTTCCGCGCGGTGCTCCGGGTCGACCCGCGGCACGTCATGAGCCCGGATGCGTTCTCCCCGACCTTCCGGCAGCGGTTCGACAAGCTCCGGGCCGAGCTCGGACGCGCCCGGAAGGTCCGGCTGTCGGTGCAGTCACAGCCTGCGGGCGCCACGGTCTACGTAGACGGGTTCGCGCTCGGACACACGCCGGCGAGCCTCGACCTCGTCCCCGGGACGTACCAGGTCATCGTTGGCCGCCCGGAGGCCTACTCCTTCCCCCACCTGGTGCAGCTCCGGGAGGACACCTCGCTCCGCGTCGACCTCGGCTTCGAGCAGACCATCCCGCCCTCACGCGCCCCGTGTCTCCAGCAGCCTCGGGACGGGCACGAGACGCCGCTCGGGAATGCCTTGAAGCTGGCCCTGCTGCTCGAGGTCGACCAGCTGGTGATCCTCCGGCTGGACCGACCCGCCGCGGGGCCGAGCTGGCTGTCCGCGGCGGTCCTCAACGCCCAGACCGCGCAGCGAACCCGGGAGGGCGGGATCCAGCTCGGGACAGGGAAGAGCGGTGGAGACGATCTCGGCGAGCTGGCCCGCTTCGTGGTCACCGGAGAGACCGGTGAGCGCGTGGTGGCCGTGAATCCATCCGGGGGTCAGACGTCGGTGCTCGCCCTCGCGCCGCCGGCGGCGGTCACCCAGGCGCAGCCGAGCTCGACCAGAACCTGGCGGACACCCACGGGGATCGCGCTGACGGCGACCGGCGCCGTTGCACTCGGCGTCGGGGTCGTCTTCCAGGTCAAGGCGAACGACTCGGCGTCGAAGTTCAACCAGGCGTATTCGGGCGGGACCGCTCCCCTCCCCTCCCAGGTCGGAACCGTCGACGGATACCGCAGCGACGCGCACACCCAGCAGACGCTCGCCTACGTCGGGTATGCGGTGGGCGCCGTCGCGCTCGGGACCGGGCTGTGGTTCTGGCTCACCGACGGGAAGGCGCCCGCGACGACGGTTGTCGCCGGGCCTGGTTCCGTCGCCGTGGCCGGGCGCTTCTGAGAGGGCTCAGGGGACGTAGAGACGGATGTCGGTCGACGTGCTGTAGAGGAGCCCGGGCTTGCGTCCGAACATCACCGGCTGCCACGCCACCGCCGCCGCGCTGTCCGGTGCCATCGCGAGCACGTTCCAAGAAGAGCCGCAGTCGGTCGAGAGATCGCGCTCGACCAGCTCGAGCAGGTTGCTCGCATTCAGCCGCGCCCCGATGACCCGGGCACCGTCGTGCCGGGACGACACCATGAGCCCACCGGTCGCGATGCGATCCGAGGACGCGGGGCACACGCCGCCATCCGCGCTCGCCTCGCAGCTCCGACAAGACTCGACCCGTGTCCCGGTCCGTGTATCGAAGACGACAAGGCTCCGGTCGTCCCGCGGAAGGGCCAGGGAGAAACGTGGATCGTCGGCGAGGTCCGACCGGACCGGCGGCTCGACGTGGATCTCCTGGGTCGGCACCGGGCCACAGGTCGCGCGGAACCAAGCGCGTAGCAACCGATGCTGCCCGTCCGTCGCCACCACCTGCCAGAACTGGTCGGACCGGATGGCCAGCCGGTCCGGGACGAAGCCGATGCCGAGCGAGTACGGTCCACGCGAGTAGGTGCCCGCGCCGCTCACGAGGCCCACGGTTCCGGACGATGCCCCGGACTCGGCGCAGGACGGACCGGTGGGGACGGCGTACGCGGCGGTCGGTGTCGAGAACGCCGTTCCGGTCCGGACGTCCAGCCGGTCGGTCGTGTCGTGCTGGAGGACCGCGGTGACACGGAGCGGATCGCCACCGTCCGCCTGGAACGCCGCCGCGGTGCGAAGGGACGCGAGCGGCGGAGCGGCGACATCGAGCAGGGTCAGCTGCGTGAACGCCCCGCTCACCGGATCGAACCAGCCCCACACCACCTTGCTCGCGGTCTCGATGGCCAGCGTCACGACGCCGTCCTCGTCGGAGGACGCATCGAACGAGACCACCGAGTCCAGACCGCCGATCGTCCCGGACTGGGCAGGATGCGCGGCAGTCCAGAACCGCGCGGCCCCGGCCTGGTTCCGGTTCCCGAGAGCGTCGAACACGACGCCAGCATCGACGCCGACCTGGTAGCCGGTGGCGTAGGCGAGCCCGTTGAAGACGTAGCGTCGGTGCTCCGAGTCGTAGCCTCCGGTGGCTCCTCCAGGAACGAGCACCGCGGGAGCGCCGGCCCCGGTCACGGCCTCGCCGAAGTCGACCGTGAGCTGGATGTCCGCTCCTCGCTCTCCGTCTCCGGGCGCGAAGCGGGGATGTGGGGGCACGTCGTCCACCCGGAGCAGAACCGAGACATGGCGCTCCCGTGACTGGCTGTCGCGCGCCAGCAGAACGAGCTGCACGTCCTCTCCGTCGAGCGCCGGGAGGGGAATGAGTAGCGAGAACAATCCGCCGTCGACCGGGATGCCTCCCGTCACTCCCGCGTCCACCAGCTGGTAGCTCATCCCGACCAGGGTCGCGTCTGACCAGGTGGCGACTGTTCCCCGCACGTCGAGGGCAGGGTCCGTCACGGCCGCATCCGGCCTCGGAGAGAGGACAGTGATCTGGGGGCCGAGATCCAAGACGCAGAGCCGCGTGTCGGGATCGCACGTCTGACCCTGAGGGCAGGCCGAGCTCGCGCAGTCCGCGCTGGGGGTGAGCGAGGTGCACGCGGCGCTCGCGACCAGCAGCAATCCTGCGGCGATCGGTCTCGACATTCGTCCCCCCGTCCGTCGGTCCGGACGGACCCGCCTGACGCCTCCGCTCCCTACAGCACCGGTGGAGCCGGGGATTCTGCACGTGACGTTCCAGCTTTCGGAGGATTTTCGAGCGGGACTACGCTTGGCCACCAGAATGCAGATGGGGGGCGGGCATGAAGCTGGTGGCATGGGGGCTGCCGGTCGCGCTTCTCGTTGCCGCGTGCGGGACCGTCGAGCCTGGACAGGGCCAGGATCTGAGCATCGAGGCGGCCTCGCTCCCCGACGCCGTCGTGGGACGGGACTATCGCGAGCGGAACGTGGTGCTGCAGGCCCACGGCAGCGGGGCGCTGTCCTGGAGCCTTCCGCAGCTGCCGCTGTCCCTCGCCGGCTGGCTCAGCATCGGCGAGAGCACCGGACTGCTCCAGGGAACACCGCTGGACGTGGTCTCGCCGCCGGCGGACTTCCTCGTCCAGGTCAGCAACGGAACCGCGCAGGCGCAGGAGCCATTCAAGCTGGCCGTGGGGTGTTCGGAGGGAGCGGCCAGCCCATGCGGCGTGCCGGACCCGACGATGTGCATTGCGGGGACGAGGTTGTGTGTGACCGGAAAGCTCGGACCCTGCACGGCGGCGCCCGGACGTCCCCCGTACGAGGCGGACGTGACGCATTGCGGGCCGGACTGCGCTCAGACGTGCTCGCGGACCGCGACCAACCGCTGCGTCGGAACGTGCGTGTGCGGAGACGAGTCGGGCGCATGCTCGGGACAGACTCCCGCCTGCTGTCCCGGGGCGGACGGACGGCCGGAGAGCTTCAGCTGCGTCTCACTCCAGACGCCGGAGCACTGCGGAGCGTGCCAGACGGCATGTCAGGCGAAGGCGAACACCACGCCGGGCTGCGCGAGCAGCGCCTGCACCTACGCGTGCAACGACCCGTGGCGAAACTGCAACGGTGGTGGCCAGACGACCGAAGGGTCCGACGGGGATGGGTGCGAGACCCGGGTGGACAACAACGTCAACGCCTGCGGCACCTGCGGGAAGGTCTGCCCGAGCTCGCTCACGGGGAAGAACACGGCCGCGGTGCCCCCGAACTGTGGAGGTGGCGAGTGCCGCTACCCATGCGACCTGCCTCGGTTTCATGACTGCAGGAACAGCGGGGGAACGTGCCGCGACTACACCACGGACCAGGACGCGGATGGCTGCGAGGCCGATTTCTCGTCGGTGCAAGACTGTGGCGGTCACGGGGCGTGTCCGGTCAGCATCGCGAATTCGCACGCGGTCTGTGCGCTGAACTCAAGCACCGGTCAGTACGAGTGCGGCCAGAAGTGCAACGGAGGATTCGATCCCGACCCGTGCGGCTCCCCACCGGTCTGCAAGCCGCTGAACGACGAGAACAACTGTGGCTCGTGCGGACGGGAGTGCCAGACCATCGACACGGGCGACATGAATCAGCACTGCTCCGCCGCAGGCCAGTGCTGCGTGCAGTTCTGCGACCCGGGCTCGAAGCCGCCTTGCGGGCCAGTCGAGTGCAATTGACGGCCGGGTGCTCCTCGCCGGGCTGACGCGACCCGCTTCTCGGGGCTGGAGATGTGGGCCCGTCGGCGCGTACCGTGCCGGCCATGGAATTTCGAGACGTCGAGCCATTCCGGGCGAGCGTGCCCGAGCGCGTCCTCGCGGATCTGCGCGAGCGGCTCGCCGGAACCCGCTGGCCAGAGCCGGTGGCGGGCGTCGGATGGAGCGAGGGGATGGACCTGGAGTGGCTCCGCCGGGTGGTGACGCACTGGGAAACCCGGTTCGACTGGCGCATTCACGAGGCCCGGCTCAATGCGCTCCCCCAGTTCCTGGTCCGGGTCGGGGACGGCCGCGTGCATTGCATCCACATGAAGGGACGCGGCCCGAAGCCGGTGCCGCTCCTCATGACCCACGGATGGCCGGGCTCCGTGCTCGAGATGCTGCGGATCGTCCCGATGCTGGCGGACCCGGTGGCGCATGGCGGTTCGGCGCAGGACGCGTTCGACGTGGTCGTGCCCTCGATTCCGGGGTACGGCTTCTCGGATCGACCCACGATGCCCGGAACCTCGAACTCCGTGGTGGCGGACCTCTGGATCGAGCTGATGGACCGGCTCGGGTACCGACGGTTCGGCGCGCAGGGAGGAGACTGGGGGGCCGGGATCTCGACCTGGATCGCGCGGAAGGCGCCGGACCGCCTGCTCGGGCTGCACCTCAACTACATCCCCGGCTCGTTTCGACCCTGGGTGGAAAGCGAGGACGCGCTGAGCGCCGAGGAGCGTGCCTTCCTCGCGGACAAGGCGCGCTGGGGTGAGGAGGAGGGAGCATACGGTCACCTCCAGGCCACCCGGCCCGGGACGCTCGGCATCGCCCTCACCGATTCTCCGGCAGGGCTCGCTGCCTGGATCCTGGAGAAGGTGCGCGCCTGGGCGGACTGCGACGGGGACGTCGAGTCGCGGTTCTCGCTCGACGAGTTGCTGGCAAACGTGACGCTCTACTGGGTGACGAACACGGCTGCGTCGTCGATCCGGCTCTACTG
>CAZDSB010000137.1:0-3704 GCA_964507515.1 uncultured Myxococcaceae bacterium | reverse complement strand
CACCGAGTGACCGGAGACGCTGATCGCCGTCTCCTTCTGCTTGATCCGCAGCTCGCCGATGAGTTCCTGGATGGCCTGGACGATGGCCGTGGAGTTCATCAGCGCGTTGTCGACGATGGCCTCGGGAGGCAGCGGCTTCATGCCGAAGTTCTGCAGCGAGTAGATGACCTCGCCCCGGCGGCGCGTCTCCTTGAGCTGGATCATCTTCACCGACGTCGACCCGATGTCGAGACCGATGGCGAGCTTTCCCTTGGCCATCACCGCGCTCCTTCGGTCGAGCCCGAGCCGTCAGGGAAGACCTTGCGCCGGTCCTCCACGCTGAAGCCGAGAGCAAGGATGATCTTCCGCTTGGTGTCGACGCGGCACTCCGAGCCACGCTCGACGCGGTCGATGGTGAGCACCGACACGCCCGCGCGGCGCGCCAACTCGGCCTTGGACATCAGCTGCTCCTCACGCAGACGCTGGACGTCGTTGCGTTTGCCGCGCGGCATCGCGCCCTCCAGGAATGCACAGCGAGCGGCAAGTATCCCCGCGATAACACCGGAGGACAATTCGTGGGTTCTGCTCTTACATCCCTGTTTGATGCGTCTTTGAGGGGTATTTGTGCGCCCACGGCACCGGGTCCTTCGTGCCTCATCCCAGCTCGCCCTCCGCATCGGCGTCGATGCCGTACTCCTTGATCTTGTAGAGGAGCGCCCGGTGGCTGATCTCGAGCAGCTCGGAGGCCCGGGTGCGATTCCCCCGGGTGCGACGCAGTGCTGCACGGATGTAGCGCTCCTCCAGCGACCGCATGGCGCGCTTCAGCGAGAGGTCCTCCTGGCTCGAGGCCTCGGCCGAGGGCGCGGACCGCTCGGATGACCGCGGGGGGGACCAGATCCGTTCGGGCAGGTTCTGCACCTGGACCAGGTTTCCCTCGGCAAGGAGGACGGCGCGCTCGATGGCGTTCTCCAGCTCGCGCACGTTCCCCGGCCAGGAATACGCGGCCAGCAGCTCCTCCGCCCCCGGCTCGAACCCGGTGACGGGCGTCTGGCGGTTGAGCTCGCGGTTGAAGCGGAGCAGGAAGGACCGCGCGAGCTGCAGCACGTCCTCGCGCCGCGCTCGCAGAGGCGGCAGAGTGAGGTTCACCACGTTGAGCCGGTAGTAGAGGTCCTCCCGGAACTCCCCCTTCTCCACGAGCTTGCCGAGGTCCCGGTGCGTCGCGGCCAGGACGCGGACGTCCACCCGCTCGGAGCGGTTCTCACCGACCGGACGGATCTCGCCTTCCTGGAGGAAGCGGAGCAGCTTGATCTGCGCCTGCGGGGGCAGCTCGCCGGCCTCGTCGAGGAGGAGCGTCCCCCCGTCGGCCTCGGCGAAGAGGCCGCGCTTGGCGTTCCGCGCGTCGGTGAAGGCTCCCCGGGCGTGGCCGAACAGCTCCGACTCCACCAGGCCCGGAGGGATGGCGCCGCAATTCACCGGCACGAAGGGCATCGCCGCGCGCGGGCTGAGCTCGTGAAGCGCCCGGGCGACGAGCTCCTTCCCGGTCCCGCTCTCGCCGGTGATGAGCACGGTGCTGGAGACCGGGGCGACCTTGAGGATCTGCTTGTGCAGCTGCATCACCGCCTCGGAGGCGCCCAGGATGCGGTCCAGCGGGCCGCGGTCCGCGCCGGAGCGGCGCAGGCGGCGGTTCTCAGTCACCAGGCGGCGCCGCTCCTCGGCCTTCTTCAGGACGAGGACGACCTCCTCCGGCTTGAACGGTTTGCTGACGTAGTCGAACGCGCCCGCGGCCACCGCCGCCAGCGCCGCGTCCGGCTGGCCGTAGGCGCTCATCACCACGAAGGTGAGGTCCGGCTGCCGGGTCAGCGCCTTGCGCAGCACCGTGAGCCCGTCCACCTTGGGCATCCGCACGTCGGAGATGACGGCGTCGTAGTCGCGGGCCTCGAGCTCGGCCAGCGCCTCCTCGCCGTTGCTGACCGCGCGGACATCGTAGCCCTGTCCCTGAAGGACGAGCGTGAGGACATGGCGGAGCGAGGCCTCGTCATCAGCGACAAGGACCGAACGGAGGATGGACATCGGGGTGCCGGGGCATTCTCCCACGTCGGAGCGCCCTGGCGAGTCCCGGTTCTCGTCTCAGGCGGCCGGCAAGCTGACGGTAAATTTTCCTCCGCCGTGCGGGGACTCCCCCACGGCGATGTCTCCCGACATCGCCCGCATCAGGTGCTGGCTCACCGCAAGTCCGAGCCCGGTGCCCTTCCCGCCCGACTTGGTGGTGAAGAACGGCTCGAAGATGCGATCGCGCAGCTCGAGCGGGACCCCTGGACCGGAGTCCAGGACCTCGATGCGCACCCGCCCCGCGGCCGCCCCACCCCTGACCATGATGGTGCCGGGCCCGCCGATGGCCTGGGCAGCGGTTATTAGGAGGTTGATTACCACCTGGCTGAGCGGCCCGGGATCTGCGAGAGCCACCACCCCGGAGTCGACCTCGGTCTCCACGGTGACGTCCCGGAACTCGGGTCCGGATCCCACCAGCCGGGTCGCGTTGCGGATCAGCTCCGCCACGGGAACCGGCCCGAGCTGCGGGCGCGCCGGCCGGCCCAGGTCGAGCAGGCTCCGGACGATGCCGTCGATGCGCCGGACCTCCATCTCGAGCTCGCGGAGGTAGCCGGAGAGCTCCGCGTCGGACGCGCTCCTGGCCTGCGCCACGCTGAGCCAGCCCAGTACGCCCGAGAGCGGATTTCCGATCTCGTGCGCGACACCGGCCGCGAGCCTGCCGACCATCGCGAGGCGCTCGCTCGATACAAGCTCGGCCTGGGTCCGGGTGAGGCGCTCGTTGGCCGCCGCCAGATCCTCGAGCTGCCGCCGCGTCAGCACCCGCTCCGCGGCGAGCGCCCCGGCGGTGCGGCGGAGGCTCGCCTGGAACCGGCTCAGCAAGGGTCCACCACCCGTCTCCTCCGGAACCCAGTCCACCCGCTCCAGGCCCTGCATCTCGCGCTCCACCGCGCCCAGCGGCCGGGCCACGGTGAAGTAGAGGATGCCGAACGCCACCAGGACCACGATCAGCAGATCCAGGCCCAGGTACAGCGGGAGGAACTGCTGGGCCGTCTCCAGCACGTGACGGGGCGCAGTTCCGGCCGGCGAGGCGATCCGCAGCGCCTCGACCAGCCTCAGCATCAGCGGCTGGAACGACAACCAGGTGATGCCGGTGGCGAGCACCGCGAGCAGGAAGGCGATGGCCGCGACCCGTGCCTTCATTCGGGCACCCAGGGCTGCCCCGTGACCAGCGCCACCAGCGGGGAGGGGAAGGATCCGAGCAGCCACGGCCCGAGCAGGGCGATCTCCAGCGCGGCCAGCGCGAGCCACGGCCCGTAGGGAAGCGCGGTCGCCTCGGGCTCCCACCCGTCCTCCGTCGCGGGCGCGCCGGGAGGCGGCGGCGCAGACCCGGCGCGGCCCTGCAGGGCGAGCAGCAGGATTCCCACCACCGCACCCTGGACCGCGCTGAGGAGCAGCACGCCGAAGAGCGGGCGCCAGCCGAGGTAACTCCCCACGAGGAGCACGATCCACTTGTCGCCCGCGCCGAGGGCCTCGGTCGGGTCCGGCTCGCGCTCCGGCGGCGGCTCTCGCCGCGCACGGGCGATGGCCGCCCGCAGCCTGCGCATCGGCGGGCGGAGGACCTTCACCACCAGGAAGAGCGAGACCCGCTCCAGCGCCCAGAAGACGAGGAACCCCGC
>CAZDSB010000136.1:0-3663 GCA_964507515.1 uncultured Myxococcaceae bacterium | reverse complement strand
ACGACCTGTGGATCGGCGACGAGGCCTGGGAGCTCGACTACTACCTGCACGAGAACCCTGAGCAGAAGCGCTCCGCCTACGCGTGGTTCACCGACTTCGTCGGCTGGCTGCCGATGCCCGGGTCCGGTGCGCGGGAGGCGCTGCTGACCGCGGACTACAACGCCGAGATGATCGAGCACATCGACCGCTACCCGCGCCTCCGTGATCGCGCCATCTTCGTCGGCGACCCCGATGACATCGTGCCCGACGACTTCGGCCCCGGCCTGCCGCGCATTCGCGACTGGACCGAACGGCACTACGACTTCGCCGGCTACATCACCGGCTTCGACCCGGGCCAGCTCGGCGACCGCCAGGCACTCGGCTACCGCGACGACGACCGTGTCTGCATCGTGACCGTCGGCGGCTCCGGAGTCGGCGGCCACCTGCTGCGGCGGGTGATCGCCGCCTTCCCCGAAGCCAAGCAACGTGTGCCCGGTCTGCGGATGATCGTGGTGGCCGGCCCGCGCATCGACCCTGCGTCACTGCCGCATCACCCCGGACTGGAGATCGTGCCCTACGTGCACAATCTCTACCGGCACCTCGCTGCGTGCGATCTGGCGATCGTGCAGGGTGGCCTGACAACGGCGATGGAACTGACCTCGCGAAAGCGACCGTTCCTGTACTTTCCGCTCCGGCATCACTTCGAACAGAACTTCCATGTGCGTTACCGCCTCGACCGCTATCGCGCCGGACGATGCATGGACTTTTCGCAGGCGACGCCCGAGGGGATCGCCGAGGCCATCGCGGGGGAGATCGGCCGCACGGTCGACTATCGCGACGTGGAGACGGACGGAGCGCGCAGGGCAGCTGCGCGCCTCGCCGAGATGCTGTGATCCCCGGGGCCACATGCAGCTCGTTCCCCGAGCTCCTCGGTGAGGGCCCCGCGCTGCGGACCGTGCATGCACAGCTCGGACGCGCGGTGGACGTTCCCCTCCCCGTGCTCATCGAGGGAGAGACCGGAACGGGGAAGGATCTCGCCGCCTGGCTGATCCATGACCGCGGCCCGAGACGCGCTGGCCCCTACGTCACGTTGAACTGCGCGGCGATGAACGACTCGCAGCTCGAGCTGGAGCTCTTCGGCCATCGCCGCGGCGCATTCGTTGGAGCCGACCGCGACCGGCCGGGCCTCTTCCGGGCGGCGCAGGGCGGAACCCTGTTCCTCGACGAGGTGGCAGAGCTGAGCAGCAGCGCGCAGTGCAAGCTGCTCCGGGCGGTGGAGAGTGGCGAGGTCCTGCCGGTCGGCGCCGAGCAAGTCGAGCGCATCGATACGCGGATCATCGCCGCGAGCAGCGCCAGCCTCGAGGACGCGGTCAGGGAGGGAAAGTTCCGCCGCGATCTCTACTACCGGTTGCGGGTGCTCACCCTCCGCCTGCCGCCGCTCCGCGACTGCCGCGAGGACATTCCGCTCCTCGCCGAGAAGCTGCTGGAGGCCGTCTGCTGCCGGCTCTCGGTCCCGGCTCACCGCCTCTCGACGGAGGCCGTGGCCATCTTCGCGGCCGCGGCGTGGCCCGGCAACGTCCGGCAGCTGATCCACGAGCTGGAGCGTGCCGTGGTCACCTCCGACGGGCTGGAGATCGGGCTCGAGCATCTCTCGCCCGAGCTCCAGACGCTGGGCAACCCGGATCTTTCCGCGCCCGCCTCTCCACCGACGCCGGGCGACGCCGCGGTCGATGCCCTCCTGAGGAAGCTGGCCGGCCTCGACGCGGCGGTGGTCCCGCCCTCCCACATCGCGCCGCCCTCGATCCGTGGATATCGGCTGATGGAGAGGCTCGCCGAGGGCGGGATGGGGGAGGTGTGGCGGGCCGAGCAGCGGGAACCGGTGCGCCGAGAGGTCGCGGTGAAGCTGATCCGGGCGGGAATGGACAGCAGGAGGGTGGTCGCCCGGTTCGAGGCGGAGCGCCAGGCGCTGGCGTTGATGGACCACCCGGCGATCGCGAAGGTCCTCGACGGTGGGTCGACGGATCAGGGGCAGCCCTACCTCGCGATGGAGTACGTGCGTGGCGTTCCGCTCGACCAGCACTGCGACGACGCGTGCCTGTGCCTGCGGGCGCGCATCGCCCTGTTCCGGCAGGTCTGCGCCGGCGTGCAGCACGCGCACCAGAAGGCGATCCTCCACCGAGATCTGAAACCCGCCAACGTGCTGGTGACGCTCGCCGACGGAGAGGCGCAGGCGAAGATCATCGACTTCGGCATCGCGAAGGCGCTGGCGCAGCCGCTCACGGAGAGGACGCTCCAGACGGAGCTGGGGCAGACGGTCGGGACGCTGGCCTACATGAGCCCGGAGCAGGCCAACCTCACGCAGCAGGATGTCGACACGCGAACCGACGTCTACTCGCTGGGGGTCATGCTCTATCAGCTGGTCTCGGGGGTCCTCCCCTTCCCCGCCAGCGAGCTGCTCGGACTGGGTCGAGAGGAGCTGTCCAGGCGTCTCCGCGATACCGACCCGCCACCCCCCAGCGCGCGGCTGGCCGGCGGCACCGACGTGACGGCGAACGCCCGGAGGCGTGGCTGCGAGCCTTCACGCCTGCGGCGCGAGATCGCCGGCGACCTCGACGCCATCGTGATGAAGGCGGTGGAGAGGGATCGAAGCCGCCGCTACGGCTCCGCCGCCGAGCTGTCGGCCGATCTGGGGAGATATCTCGACGGTCGGCCAGTGCTCGCCCGCGCCCCCGGCGTGCGGTCGTGGATCGCGAGGCAGGTCCGCCGGCATCGCGCGCGCGTCGCCGGCGTCGCGGCACTACTGCTCTTCGGGCTCCAGCTGGGCTTCTCGGCCTCGATCGCCCTGCAGTTGCGTCGCGTGAGCCGGGCGGGCGAGGTGAGCGCCAAGCACCCTGCTGCGGTCACCGCATTCACCGACGAGGAAGCAAGTCTGAAGCCGCGCTCGACGAGGCTCCTGACTGACCGCGTCGTCGATACAAGACCGCCACACGTCACGCGCTAGGCCAGGAGCTCACACACGGATGCGCTCCCGGTTTCGAGCGATCCAGTCGAAGAGGCGCGTGCTGATCGGTTCCTCGAGTCCCTCGAAGTATCTCCGGTCACACACTTCCAGTCGTTCCGAAAGATCCTCGTCGTCGTCGGCCCTGTCCGCCGCGGCTCGCACGGTCTGGGGGTCGAGCTGCGCGCCAAGTTCAAGGCTCCGGATCGCGTCCCGGGTAATCTCCCCGGTCATCGGGCACCCGACCGCCTCGAGCGCGTCGACCACGACCCCCACCCACTCGTTCGAGCTGTTCCAGAAGAACTGGTGGTAGCCGCCGTTGTTCACCTCGCGCTCGAGCGCCTCGATCGCGCAGACGAACTGCTCCTCCCGAGACAATGGCGTTCCGCCAAACCGCTTCTTGCCAAGCGCTTGTTCGAAGGCGAGGACGATGGAGTCGAGCCGGTACCGTCCGGCGAGTGCCAGAAGCTCGTCCGTCGATTCGCCGCTCCAGCCGCCGAGCCAGTCCTCGGGCGCCACTCGCCCCCCTCACGCGGCGTGCACGCTCGCGATGCAGTTCCATGGAGGCGGCGGGAATCGAACCCGCGTCCGGAAGCCTTCCACCCCGAGACCCTACGTGCGTAGTCCGCGATTTGAAGTCGGGCGGCGAGCGGGCACGGACGCCCTCTCATCCACCCCATCCCGGA
>CAZDSB010000135.1:0-4809 GCA_964507515.1 uncultured Myxococcaceae bacterium | reverse complement strand
GGTGCCCAGCCGTCGCTCAACGTGGCGCAGGCCGCGGCGGTGCTCCTCTATCTCGCCTCCCGCGCCGACGAGACGCCCACGCCCGAAGTCACGGCGGACCCCGGCGCTCCGCAGGCGCTGCGCGAGGTGCTGCGCCGTCGGATGGAGCGGGCCCTCCGGGCCGCCGACGGGCTGAATCCGCAGTCACCGCTCCCGGTGCTCGACGAGATGCTCCGCGCGCTGGACCGCGCCCGCATGTCGCGGCGGGAAGCGGAGCTGTGGGCCGCGGCGTGGAAGCAGATGGCCCGCGCCGCCGGAGCGCCGGGCGACTGACGCGGGGACCTCCGGAGGGGGCCCGCTACCGGTTCGCGCGACAGACCCGCACGTCCACGCCGCCCTGGACGCAGACCTCGGAGCCCGGGCAGTCCGTGTCGCTGCGACAGGCCCGCTCGCAGCTGCGGTACTCGGGGTTTCCCAACGCCGCGCAGGCGAACCCGTCCGGACACTCACTGCTCGACGTGCAGCCGCGATCGGCGCGCGCGTGCACCATCCACCCGAGAGCGACGATCACGAGGAGGAGCAGGGTCGCCCCTGCTGCCGCCAGCACCCCCTTCCCGCCACGCCGGGGTTGCGCGGGAAACGTGGGGGGTGCCGCCTCTGGACGCACCGGCTCCGGAAGGCGCATCTCTACCCCCAGACGAATGGGCTCCGCCGGGCGCGGAGCCGCACCCGGTCGCCCCGGCTCCGGCGGCTGCGTCCCGACGACCTCCGCGATGAGCCGCGAGGACGAAGGATCCACCGCCACCAGCCTCAGCCGGGCGAGAGCCTCCCCGGGCCGCTGGATGTTCGTGACGAGGATCGCCTCCTCACCCGCCAGATGCCGGACGAGCTTTGCGTCGGAGGCGGCGAATCCCATGGTGACCCGGGTGGGATGCTCTTCTCGCACCGGCGGCGAGACCGGCACCTCGTCCGTTCGCGTCCTCAGCACGTAGTCGGCGAGAGCTCGCATGCGCTCCTCACAGGTGCCGGTCTCCGGCAGCCTCCGGCTGATAGACGACCGAGAGTACCCGGATCGTCCGGGTCCGACGTCCGGGAACTGGCCAGGAGATGGACTGGCCGGCCCTGAGCCCCAGGAGGGCGGTTCCGATCGGGGCCAGAACGGAGATCTGCGACCGGGCGAGATCCGCCTCCTCGGGATACACGAGGACCGCCTCGCGCCGATCGCGCGTGTCCGCGTCCTCGTAGAGCACGCGGGAGCGCATGCTCACGACGTCGGGCGGCAGGCCTTCCTGCGCGACGACGTGGGCGCGTTCGAGCTCGGCCTCGAGCATCTCGGCTGCCGAGCGCTCGATGCCCTCGGAGTGCAGGTCCACCACGGCGCGGAGGCGGGCCAGGTCCTGAACGGTGAGCTGGATGGGGGAGTCGTGAAGGTGCATGACGGAGAGCTCCGCCCGAGGCCAAGAAGGCCTCGGGACCAGAAGAAGGGGACGACGAACGACGGGGATCGGCGCGATCTGCGCTGCGGCGGGAATCAGGTCGCCACAGCGCAGGAGCACGGGCAGGCCGTGGCTCGGCGCGTGACCTCGACCGTGACCGCCACGCCGGCGTCAGGCGTCTTCCTGTGCTGTGGGGTCGAGATCACGTCGAAGGGGTATAACACCCGACCCGCGCGCGTGTTCCCGTGGGGCCAGGTCAGGGCCAGCCGCGCCGCACCCGACGCGCTGCGAGCACCAGAAGCGTGACTCCGCCAACGACCGACCAGAACATCACGAAGGAGACAATCCCGCCGTCCATCCCGCCACCCCGAGCCGTTCCACCGCCGACACGGGAGATGGCCATGACGAGGGGCCCCGACAAGCGGGAGCGGAATGTTCCGCTTCACGCGCGCGTCAGGGCGCGGGCCGGAACTCCGGCCGGAGCAGCCCGAAGAGGAGCAGGTCCTCGCGGCTGCCGTCGGCGTTGAGCGTGCGGTCGCGGAGCGCTCCCTCCGGCCGGAATCCGAGGCGCTCGACCAGCTTGATGGAGGCCACGTTCCCCGGGTCGATCCTCGCCTCCATCCGGTGAAGGCCCAGCACCTCGAACCCGTACCGGACGAGGACCGGAAGGACCTCCCGCATCAGCCCCTGACCCCAGCGCGCCGGTGCGAGCACGTAGCCCAGCTCGGCGCTCTGGTGAGCGGCGTCCCAGCGGAAGAACCCCAGGTACGCGACCGCGCGGTCCGCGCCGGGGTCGGTCATCACCCAGAAGGCGGCCTCGCCTCGTTCGATGTCCTCGCGCATCCGCTTCAGCCGGGTCTGGACCTGCTCCAGCGTCTGCGGCGGACGCCCGAGAAACCGCACACCCTCGGGGTGGCCATAGATGTCGAGCAGCGCCTCGGCGTCTTCGGGGCGAACCTCGCGCAGTCGCGCGCGCGGCGTGTGGAGCTCCTGGACGGGGGCCATCAGGGCTTCAGGCCGGTGCGGCCGCGGCCGGCTCGCCGCCCTTCGCCCCGCGGGCCTCGGCCGCGTGCTTCTCGCACAGACCATGGCGGGCCGCCTTCTGCCGGCACTCCGCCTTGCTGCAGGTCCGGTAGCGGCTGTGAGGCAGCTCGCCCTGACGCCACTTCTTGAAGTGGAAGTAGCAGTAGCCCTTCGCGCGGTAGGGTCGCTTGCAACCCTCGACGCTGCACGCGTTCTCCGGGCTGCCCTTCGGCTGGCGGGCCCAGCCCTTCTTCGGTGCAGTGGCCTTCTGGGCAGTGCCCGTCTTGCGGGCAGGGGCCTTCTTCTTGGCAGTGGTTGCTGGCATCGGCCGCCCTTTAGCATGACTCGCCACGATGCCGGACGTGGATCCACAGGCGGCGATCGCCGAGGAGGAGGCCCTCCTCGAGCGGGTGCGGACCGCGCTCTCCTCGGCGCAGACCCGCCGCGCGCGCGCCGCTGGACCGAGCCGCGAGGCGCTCCAGTCTCTCCGCGAGGACGCGGCCACCGCACGCGAGGAGGACGCCGCGCCTCTGCTGCACGAGCTCGCCGTGCAGCACCAGCTGGGCGGCCGCGCCCCGCCGGTCCTTCCCGACCCGGCGTCACCGTACGTCGCGCACCTCGCCATCCGCGACGGGGGCCGCCGGCGCGACTACCTGCTCGGGCACGCCACGTTCGTCGACGCCGAGGCGGACGTCTGGGTCGTGGACTGGCGCGTCGCCCCGGTCGCCCAGCTCTTCTATCGCTACCGGGAGGGAGACCCGTTCGAGGAGTCCTTCCCCGGCCGGGAGGCGAGCGGCGTGGTCGAGGTCCGGCGGGTGCTCGTCGTCCACCGGGGCCGGCTCCTCCAGATCCTGGGCGAGGGATTCCAGGCCCGGCGCCGTGCCGACGGCGGCTGGGCGGTGGGCGGTAGCGATGCGCTCGCCGCCGGCGGGGCGGGCACGGCGCCGCGTGCCGGACACCTCGGCCTCGGCATCGGCTCCGAGGAGCGAGGGACCCGCGCGGACGTGACCGCGCTCCTCGACGCCGACCAGTACGCCGCCGTGCGCGCCCCGGCCGACGAGCCCCTGGTGGTGCTCGGCAGCGCCGGCAGCGGCAAGACGACCGTCGCCCTTCACCGCCTCGCGCGTCTCGCGGCCGCCGAGCCAGGGCAGGTTCCGCTGTCGGGCGCCCGGGTGGTGGTTCCCGAGGAGGGGCTTTGCCGTCTCGCGGCCCGGCTCCTCGCGCCGCTCGGCGGGGGCGCGGCGAAGGTGCAGACGCTGGACGCGGCGTTCCTCGAGCTGGGCCGCCGCGTGTTCGGCTCGCTCCCGCGCATCGTGGACGACCCACCGGCGCTGGTCACCGCCGTGAAGCGCCACCCCGCGCTGTTCGACGCCCTGCGGTTCCGGCTGCGCAACCGGCGCGGCAGCGGCGCTCCGAGCTGGAGACGGCTCCGGCGTGAGCTGTCGGTCCCGCTCACCGACCGGACCTTCCTCGCAGGGGTGGTAGACCGCGCGCGCGGCGGGCTGCCTCGCACCGTGGTGGAGGAGACCGTCCGCCACACGCTGCGGCAGATCGCGGATCCCACCAGCAGGCTGCTCGCCTCCATCACCGACGAGGCCCGGAAGGAGGCCGTGGACGGCCGGCCCGTGGACGAGGGCACCGACGACGCCCTGGCCGGAACGATCGACGTGGAGGACCTGCCCCTGCTGCTCGCCCTCGCCGCGTGGCGCGGACAGCTCTCGCTGCCCGAGGCCTCGCACCTGGTCCTGGACGAGGCGGAGGACTTCTCGCTCTTCGATCTCGAGACGCTGGCGCGGCTGCTCCGGGGCACGCGCTCGGTGACCGTCGCCGGAGACGAGGCCCAGCAGACGTCTCCCAGCTTCGCGGGATGGGACCGCTCCCTGGAGACGCTCGGCGCGGCCGGCGCGGCACGGGTCCGGCTGCCGGTGTCCTACCGCTGCCCGAGGCCCATCGCCGAGCTGGCGCGCCTCGTCCTCGGCCCGCTCGCTCCGGCCCAGCCGGTCCGGGCTGCCCGCGAGGGAGCGCCGGTGGGACGCTTCTCCTTTCCCGGCGAGCCGCAGGCGCATCTGTTCCTGGCGGGCGCGCTGCGGGAGCTGCTCGAGTCCGAGCCCCACGCCGCGGTGGCGATCATCTGCCATGACGCCGGGACGGCGCGGCGACTGGCCGCGGTGCTGGCCGAGCTCCCCGCGAGCCGCCTCGTGCTGGATGGCCGCTTCACCTTCGAGCCAGGCCTGGACGTGACCGACGTGGACAGCGTGAAGGGGCTCGAGTGGGACTACGTCGTGGTGCCCGATGCGGTGGAGTCGGCCTGGCCGCTCTCCGACGATGGACGGCGGAGGCTCCACGTCGCCGTCACCCGGGCCTCCTGGCA
>CAZDSB010000134.1:0-2893 GCA_964507515.1 uncultured Myxococcaceae bacterium | reverse complement strand
CGGAGTGATCCAGATCTCGTTCTCCGGCGGCACGGCAAACTCGGCCGCGACCACCCCCACCACTGGCACCGGCTCGCCGTTGAGGGTGAGGGTGCGGCCCACGATGCCCGGGTCCGAGCCGAACATCCGCCGCCAGAGTCTCTCGGAGACGACCGCCTCGCGCGTGCCCACCGGCAGGTCGGGGTCGAACGTCCGGCCCAGCAGCACCCGCGCCGGGAACACCCGGAAGAAGCGCGTCGACGCGACGGCGCCCGGCAGCCTCACCGGCTCCCCGGATGGCCCGGCATTGAACGCGTGGGAGCGCCAGCCGACCACCTCGGAGAACGATCGGCTGGACGCGGAGAGGTCCGCCAGGTCGCCGCCGGAGACCACTGGGGAGGTCGGCCCACCGGCGAACGAGCCGGAGAGCACGCTGCCGACCCGGTTCGCGCCGGCGAACGGCAGCTCGCGGAGGAGCACCGCGTGGAGGGCGGAGAACAGCCCGGTGTTCACCCCGAGGGCCAGCCCGAGCGCGACGATGGCGAGGGCGGCGGTCCCTCGGTCGCGCCAGAGCGAGCGCGCCGCCAGTCGCAGGTCGTGCATCGCGGCTGCGAAGCGAAGCGAGACCCGTGCCAGCGCCGCCTCACCTCCTGGCCAGGGAGTGGTGCCCCCCGGCGTCCCGCTCACGGGACAGAGCTTCCCGGAACCGGCGCGGCCATCGGCGCTTCCGGGCCCGTCGCCGGACGAGCGCGATCAGGCTCAGGCCGGCGAGGAGCAGCCCGGGGGCGTTTCCTCCGTCCACGGCCGTGCAGCCGCTGGACGTGGTCTGGGCGATGCCTGGGCCCGCGGGACCGTTCGAGGGCCCGCCGGTTCCGCCTCCCGGCCCGCCCGTTCCGCCGGTGCCGGGGTCGGTGCCTCCGTCGGGGAGGCTGCAGTCACGCGAGGCGAGCGCCGGAGGGTACACGTCGCAGACGAACTGCTTGCTCGCCGGATCCAGGACCCGCTTCGAGGTCTCTCCGAGCGGCGCGACGGCGTACATGGTCGAGGACCGGTCGGGCGAGTGGCCGAGGCCGAGGGCATGACCGAGCTCGTGGGTCACCGTGTTCTGCAGGTCGTTGCCCACGCAAGGAGGGGTGACGTTTCCCGCAGTGCAGGGCGGTGCGTCCACCAGGCTCAGGTAGGAGATGGCGCCGTTGATCTCCACGTCGGTGTCGAGCAGCGCTCCGGTGTCGTCGAAGGTGAGGAGGGTGAGCGCGAGCAGAGCCGCCCCGTAGCTCCAGCAGTTGTAGACGTTGCCGCAGGTCTGGGCGGCGATGCAGGGGTCCCCGGCGGGCACCACCTGCATGCAGTCGACCGTGCGGATCAGGATCAGGTTCTCGTTGGAGTGGGCGCGATCGTACCCGGTGACCCGCGAGGGAGAGTGGGCGCCCTCGAACAGCCGGAGGCTGCTGCAGAAGCTCGCCTGCGCGGCCCAGCTCGCCTCGGAGCGGGAGATGGCGTCGAACACTCCGCTGCCCAGCTTGAAGTCGCCCGCCGAGCTCTGGACGAAGGTGACCTGCGACGTCGAGCCGGCAGCCACCGGCCAGCGCAGGCAGTGGGCGTCGTCGTTGGTCTGTTCCCGGACGTACCCGGCGTCGCTCTGCGCGAGCAGGAGCTGCGCGGCGAGGGCGAGCGGGAGGGTCATCGTGCGGCCGTGACCGGGCTCACGCTCCTGCCTGCGGGCGCACCGGGGACCGGCGGCGAGCGAGCGCCAGGAGCAGGAGCAGGAGCCCCGGTCCGAGGACCGTGGGGTCGCCGGCGCTGCTGCACCCGGAGCCGCTGCTCCCTCCGCCTCCACCTCCGCTCGACGAGCAGTCCTGCGACGCCTGCCCCGACGGGTACACGTCGCAGATGAACTGCTTGCTCCCCGAGTCCAGCACCCGCTTCGACGTCTCGCCGATCGGCTCGCTCGCGTACATCGTGGAGGACGGGTCCGCAGAGTGGGCGAGCCCGAGGAAGTGCCCGAGCTCGTGGGTCGCCGCGTTCTGGACGTCGTTGGCCACGCAGCTGGTGGAGAGTGGTGTCCCGCTGCAGGGCGGTGAGTCGACGATGGTGGGCGTCGCCGAGGCGGCGTTCATCTCCACGTCCGCGTCCACCAGCGCGCCGGTGGAGATGACGTAGCTCGACGTGGTGAGGGCGACGATGGTCGAGCCGTGGTCCCAGCAGTCGTAGGTGTTCCCGCACGTCCCGGCCGCGACGCAGGGGTCTCCCCCGGGGACCACCGCCGAGCAGAGCTGGGTGCGGAAGAGGACCAGGTTCTCGTTCTGGCCGCTCTGGCTGTAACCGACGAAGCGCGACGCCGACTGAGCGCCCTCGACCAGGTCCATGTCGCCGCAGGTCTGCAGCTGAGCCTGCCAGGTCTGCCCCGAGCGGGAGATGGCGTCGAACGCCCCGGGGCCGAGCGAGGGCTCTCCCGCGTTGCTCTGGACGAAGGTGACGCTCCCGCGCGCGCCGGCGCTCACCGGCCAGCGCAGGCAGTGCGAGCCGTCGTCGGTCTTGGTCCGCACGTAGGGGATCGTCTGGCCGAGCACCAGCCCGGCGACGAGGACGGCGATGGACGTCTTCATCGCGCGGCCCGGACCGAGGTGCGGAGCTCGGACAGCGGCACCGCAGTCCGCGCCGCGGGCTCGTGGCCGGGAGGCGTGACGAGCTCCAGCCCCTCGGTGGACGCCGGCACTGCCCGCAGCTCGCTGCTGCCCTCGACGGGAACGACGCGGTAGACGCCCTGCGCCAGTCCGACGACGCGGTGGTATGGCCCGGTCCGCTCGAGGAAGAGCACCACCCGCTCGCCGCTCGCGAGGGGAGCGACACCGGACACGCGCTGGCCGATGCCGTCACGCTCGCCGCCGGGCTGGACCACGGTGATTCGGCCGCT
>CAZDSB010000133.1:0-7358 GCA_964507515.1 uncultured Myxococcaceae bacterium | reverse complement strand
TCCCACGTCGGCGATCTCCTCCATCGGGATCTGCCCCCCCTGCGGCAAGGGGAGCAGCACCCGTCGCAGCGCCGAGAGGTCCTCGCGGTAGTCGCGTGCGTACCGGACGTTGATCCCGTACCGCTCGCGACCCTCCACGGTGACGCTCTGCTCCTCGCCGCCCACCGCGGTGAGCACCATCGCGTTGGCGTCGTCGATGCTCAACCCATAGCGGGCGAGCCGGTCCCGCTTCAGCTGGAAGTCGAGGAAGAAGCCCTCGGAGACGCGTTCCGCATAGACGCTCCGCGTTCCCGGCACGCCGGAGAGGGCAGCCTCCGTCGCCACCGCGACCTTCTGGATGACCTCGAGATCGGCTCCCGAGATCTTGATGCCGATGGGCGTCCGGATCCCGGTGGAGAGCATGTCCAGCCGGCCCTTGATGGGCATGGTCCAGGCATTGGAGATGCCGGGCAATCGCAGCGCGGCGTCCATCTCGGCGCGCAGCTCGGCTTCGCTGATCCGGTCGTCCCAGAGAGGGCGCAGCACGGCCTTCACCCACTTCGGCGCCCAGCCCGAGTACCAACGCCGCGCTTCCCGCCACTGTGATCGGGGCTTCAGCACCACGGTGGTCTCCATCATCGACAGCGGGGCCGGATCGGTGGAGGTGGTGGCCCGGCCAGCCTTGCCGAAGACCCGCTCAACCTCGGGGAAGGTCCGGAGCAGCTTGCTCTGCAGCTGCAGTGCCGCCTGTGCCTCGGCCACCGACATGCCGGGCTGAACCGCGGACGGCATGTAGAGGATGGTGCCCTCGTCGAGCGGCGGCATGAACTCTGATCCCAGCCGGAGGTAGACGGGCACCGTCAGCGCCACCAGCACGACGCTCGCCACGACCGTCGCGCGAGCGTGGCGAACCACGAAGCGACAGGGTCTCTCGTAGAGGCGGTGGAGGAGCCGGCTGATGGGGTGCCGCTCCTCCGGATGGTAGGTGCCGACGAGCAGGCCACTGGCGAGCCAGCTCACCGCGCGCGGGCGAAAGCGGAAGGGCTCGACGCGGGCGAAGAGCATCCGGAGCGCCGGGTCGAGCGTCACCGCCAGGACCGCGGCGATCGCCATGGCGAAGTTCTTCGAGAAGGCGAGAGGACGGAACAGCCGCCCCTCCTGGTCCACCAGCGTGAACACCGGAAGGAAGGCCACCGCGATGACCAGGAGCGAGAAGAAGACGCTCGGGCCCACCTCCATGAGCGCCGCGAGCCGAACCTGGTGGAAGTCCCCCGGGCAGCCCTCGGCCTGCCAGCGCTGGATGCGGTTGTACGCGTTCTCCACCTCGACGATGGCCCCATCCACGAGCACGCCGATCGAGATGGCGATCCCGGCCAGCGACATGAGATTTGCGTTCAGCCCGAGGAGCTTCATCGGGATGAAGGCCAGCGCGACCGAGACCGGGATGGTGATGATCGGCACGATGGCCGAGGGCACGTGCCAGAGGAAGATCAGGATCACCAGGCTGACGATCAGGATCTCCTCGATGAGCTTGCCCCGAACGGTGTCGATCGCCTGCCCGATGAGGATGGACCGGTCGTAGGTGGTGACCACCTCGACCCCCGGGGGAAGCGAGGGCCCGAGCTCGGCGAGCCTGGCCTTGATCCGGTCGATGACCGCGAGCGCGTTCTCGCCCTGGCGCATCACCACGATGCCGCCCACCACGTCGCCCTGACCGTCCAGGTCGGCGACGCCACGACGCATCTCGGGCCCGAGCGTCACTTGGGCCACGTCCTTCACGGTGATCGGCGTTCCGTTCTCGGTTCGGAGGACCAGCGACTCGAGGTCGTGGACGGACTTCACGTAGCCCCGGCCGCGGACCATGTACTCGCGACCGGAGATCTCCACCAGCCGGCCTCCGACGTCGTTGTTCCCCCGCCGCACCGCCTGGATGACCGTCTCCAGCGGGATGCGGTAGCTGGCCAGCGCGTTGGGGTTCACGGTGATCTGGTACTGGCGGACCTGGCCGCCGACGGTGGCCACCTCGGAGACCCCCGGCACTGCCTGGAGCGCGTAACGCAGGAACCAATCCTGGAAGCTCCGCAGCTCGTCCGAGCTGTGCTTTCCGCTCCGGTCCACGAGCGCGTACTGGAAGACCCAGCCCACGCTGGTGGCATCGGGGCCGAGCTCGGTCTTCACTCCCGGCGGGAGCTGGGGGGCGATCTTCGAGAGGTACTCAAGGACTCGCGTGCGGGCCCAGTACGGGTCCGTGCCGTCCTCGAACATGACGTAGACGAAGCTGTAGCCGAAGTCGGAGAAGCCGCGGATCGCCCTGACGCGTGGCGTGCCGAGCAGCGCAGCGGTGATGGGGTAGGTGACCTGGTCCTCGAGGATGTCGGGGCTCCGGTCCCAGCGCGAGTAGACGATCACCTGGGTGTCGGAGAGATCCGGCAGCGCATCCAGGGGAATGGTGCGCATCGTCCAGAACGAGATGCCGAGCAGCACGAGCGCGCAGGTGAGCACGAGGTAGCGCTGCTCCGCGGAGAAGCGGATGATCCGCTGGATCATTTTCCGGCCCCCTCCAGCGCTCCCAGCGAGGCGCGGAGCCGCGACTCGGAATCCACCAGGAAGTTGGCCCGGGTGACGACCTGGTCTCCGGCCTTCAGCCCCTCGAGCACCTCGGAGCGCTCGCTGTCCGACGCACCGACCTTCACCTCCTGCGGGCGGAACTTGCCCTCTCCGAGCGAGACGAAGACGACCTTCCGCGTTCCGGAGTCGATGATCGCGTCGGTGGGAACGCTGAGGCCCTTCCGGGCGGGTGTCCGCAAGGTCACCTCGCCGAACATCTCCGGCTTCAGCTCCCCGGTCGGGTTGGGGAAGGCGAGGCGTACCTTCGCGGTGCGCGTCTTCGGGTCGAGGATGGGGTCGATGAAGACGACCTTTCCCAGGAACTGCCGGTCGGGAAACGCCTGGAGCGTCAGCGTGGCGGGCGTTCCGAGCTTCACGCGAGCGAGGTCCGACTCGTAAGCGTCGGCCAGCACCCAGACCTGGCTCAGGTCGGTGATCTCGTAGGGCATGTCCCCCTCCGCGACCCGGTGCCCCATGACGACGTCCTTCTTGGTCACGACTCCGCTCATCGGGGTGTAGAGCGTCACGGTGCGCTGAGCCTTGCCCGTTCGCTCCAGGCGACGGATCTCGGTCTCCGGGACGTCCCACAGCCGGAGGCGCTCGCGTGCCGCGGCGACCAGGTCCATGCCGGCCTGGGCGGAGGTCGCGCCGAGCGCATCGCGTGTCCGGATCGCGAGCAGGTACTCCTCCTCGGACGAGACGACATCGGGGCTGTAGATGCTGAACAGTGGCTCGCCAGCTCGGACCGCCTTGCCGACGTAGTCGACGAACACCTGCTCGATGAACCCGGAGAACTTGAGGGCCACGTGGTGAACGCGCGTCTCGTCGACCGCGACCCGGCCCACCGTGCGCCAGCTTCCGCCGACCTGTCCTTCCTCCACCGGGGCGGTGCGCAGCCCGATGAGCTGCTGGCGCTGCGGATCGATGCCGACGGTCGCCAGGCCCGACGTTGACGTGGGACCGAGCTCGTCCGAGTAGACCGGCACGTAGTCCATCCCCATCTCGTCCTTCTTCGGGGTGTGCGAGGTCTGCTTGGGGTCCATGGGCGAGCGGTAGAAGAGGATTGTTCTCTCGGTCGACGGCTGGCTCGCGAGGACCAGCTGCATGCCGCAGATGGGGCACTCGCCGGGCCTGTCCGAGGTGATGCTCGGATGCATCGGGCAGACGTAGGTCGTGTGCGCGTGCGTCTCGGTCTGCGCCGTGGGCGGCGATGTCGCCGGGTGCCGGAGGAGCAGCACGGTCGCGCCCGCGCCCGCGGCGAGGCCGGCGATCAGGACGAGAACAAGGACGCGCGGTCCGAAGCGTGGGGTGCTCATCGAGGACTCCTTCACATTCCAGGGCTCGGACTGGACGCGGTGGACGCGCCCGGCCCGGCCGACGGGGTTCGAGTGGAGGCGGAGCCGGGCACGGTGGCGCCCGTGGACGCCTGACCGGTGGCCGGCGGCTGGAGGCTCACCTCCCTGAGGGCGATGAGCAGTCGCTGGGCATCGGCCAGCGTGGTGAGGTAGCCGCCCTCGTCGGTCACCAGGCCGCGCATCACCTCCAGCACCGAGGCGAAGGGCACCTTGCCCACCCGGTACTGAGACAGGGTGGAGCGCACCGTGGCGTCCGACTGGACGAGGAGTCCGTGCCGGTAGATCTCCAGCGTCTCGAGCACGGCCGAGAGCGACGTGTGACGCGCTCGCGTCCGGAGCGAGAGGAGCTGCCGCACCGAGTCTGAGCCGAGCTGCTCGCTCGAGCGCACCTGCTCGGCCTCGGCCACCGCGCGCGAGCCCTTGTCCCACCAGTAGATGGGGAGCGACAGCCCCAAGCTGGCCGCCCACATCGGCTCGAGCTGACCGCGCGGCATGATCGCCGCAGTGACCGAGAGGTCCGGCCAGCGCTCGCGGTAGGCGCTCTTCACCTTCGCCTCGGCGACGGTGACGTTCCGCATGGCCAGGGAGAGGTCCGGGCTGCGCGCCTCGGCGTCGGCCACCAGTGCCTCGGGCGCCGGGAGCGGCCCGGCGCGTTCCTCGGTGAGCGGGACCGGCGTGTCGACGGGCTCGTCGAGGGGGTGCACCCGGAGCCGATTGATCTCCTGGAGCGCGGAACGTTCCGCCGCCTCGAGCGCGAGCCGCTGCAGCCGGAGCCGCGTCCGCTCCAGCTGGGACCGGAGCAGATCGGACTGGGGCGCCTCGCCCACCTGGTAGCGGGCCCGCGCGATCTCCTCGGCCTGCTGCCAGAGCGACTCGAGCCTGCCCAGGAGGTCCAGCTGTCCGCGCAGCAGCCGGAGGTCCAGGTACGCCCGCTCGACGTCACCGAGCAGGGTGAGGCGAACGCGCTGGAGCGACGCCTCGGCGACGGTGACCCGCGCTGCCGCCGCGTCCTCGCGGAACCCGCGCTTCCCCGGCCAGGACAGCGGGACGTTGATCAGCACCTGCCAGAAGCTCGTCGGCTCGACGCCGATCTGGATGCCCTTGAAGCCGTCGTTCTGGATGCCGAGGACCAGCGTCGGGTCGGGGAGGGCGCCCGACTGCGGCACGCGCTCGCGTTCGGCGGAGACGTCGGCCAGTGCGCGGGCGTGGTCCGGGCTCCGCGCGAGCGTCTCGGAGACGAGCGCCGCGAGCACCGGATCGCCCGGATCGGAACGGAGCAGCGAGGGGACGCCGGTGTCGCCGGGGGTGGCTCCTGCGAGCTGGAGGAGGGCGAGAGTGAGGAGCGAGGGCACGGGGCCTCCGCGAATGTGAGAGGGGGACGTCCGGGAGCCGCCAGATCAGGCGCCCACGGGCAGGATGCCGGGCGACGAGTCCGCCACGGCGGAAATCGGGGCGCCGTCGGAGGCGCGCCCTCTCACGACAGAAGCGGGAGGTTCCTGGGAGGCGGCGGAGGCCCCGGGGCGTGCGAGACCGCCAGCGGGGCCCGGGCGAGCGGGACCGCGACGGGAGCCGTGATGACGCGGGGCGGAGCGAGCGCGACCGACGTGGCGCCGTGCGGCGCGCGGACCGGCTCGGAGACCGACGTCTCGACCGTGGCCTGCAGCACGCAGCAGTCGGGGAGGACGGCGTGCAGTGTCACCTCGGGGGGAGGAGGGGGGCAGTGCTCACAACCCTCGCTGGTCGTCGCGCCTCGCTGCAGCATCGGACAGCCGACCCCATGGAGCGCACTCGCCGCCTGGGCGACGAACGCGAGAAGCAACACGGCGGTGAGGGCGACTCGGGACACGGGCTCCGCTCTCTCGAGGACTAGCGCGGCTCCAGGGATTTGCACAAGCCGGGCCAGAGGACCTACCCCGGCCTACTTCGCCGCCGGGCGCGAGACTTTCGCTCCCTTCCCGGGTTCCAGGGGGTTCGTGCAAACGTTGCGGGGACTGGTGATGCGCGTCCGACGGCTGCTGCTGCTCGTGCTGCTCGGCGCCGGGCCCGTGCGGGCGCACTCGGTGAGCAACGAGGTGGCTCTCGGGCTGAGCGAGGACTCCCCGGCCTCGCCGCACGGGCCGCACGTGGCGGACCAGCTGACCTTCCGCTTCGACATCTCCGACGACTGGAGCATGAAGCTCGGCGGGACGTACACCTATGACACCGCAACCCCTCCGCCGGAGGGCGGTGCGTTCGCCACCACCAGCGCGCAGGTCCTCACCGTGGTGGGAGGGCTGGAGTGGGACGTCTCGCCCCGGGTGACCGTCTACATGGACGTCTCCGGGTCGCCCCGGGCGAGCCAGAGCTTCGACGGCGTGCTGACCTTCGAGGGCACGGGTGGAATCAAGGTCCCGGTGGACGTGCTGCTCTACAACGCCACCTCGAGCGTCGGCGTGCTCGGCGGGGTCACCTGGCAGCTGGGGGGCAGCGAGTTCCTCGGCACGGTGGTTGGCGGGACGGTCATCGACCTGAGCGTCGGGTGGACGCTCCTGACCACCCAGCAGCGCGTGGACGGGGTCTTCATCGACGGCGCGATGAGCAACCGCGGCGAGCTGCTGGTGGACTGCGCGCTCTTCCCGAGGCGGTGCGCGGCGCTCCGTCCCTATCTGAAGGGCGGAGAGGACAGCCTGAACCAGCTGCTGGTATCGCTCGCGGTCCTCCAGCCGGTCGGTACGAGCACAGACCTCGGGCTCGCCGGCACCTATTACGGGTACGACCAGGATCCGACCGTCGCGGTCTTCTTCACCGCCCGGGCGAACGCCGCGGCGGGAGACTCGCTCGGCGCGGGCTTTCCGCTGGCGCCGGTCCGCTGGTCGATCAGTCCCAGCATCAACCAGCGGCTTGGCGGGTGGACGCTGACTCCGTCGTACCAGTACCTGAGCTACGCTTCCTCCATCGGGCAGGCGCACGTCGCGGCGCTGCGGGTCTCGTGGCGGATCGATTCGACGTGGACGGTCTGGGTCTCGGGCAGCGCGCAGTGGGACTTCCTCGCGGACCCCACCAGCCCCACGCCGGACACCGCGAACAGCAGCCTCGTCGTCTCCGGCCGGGTGGCGCTGGGCTTCCGCGCCCAGTTCTGACCGCACGCCGCACCGGGATGGGGCGGGACGAGGTCGGCGCGGAAAAAAGACTGCCCGGCGAGGGGGCTCGCCGGGCAGCGGGGTCAGCCTCGTCCTCGCTGGAGCACGCGCTCCGTGCTCCAGGGGTTCGTGACTGTGCCCTACTGCTTGTGCACCTCGGCGATGTCCGCGATCTTGCCGTCGCCGTGGCAGATGATGCAGGTCTCGACCGTGGAGAGTGCGGTGCCGGAGGTGTTCGTCGTCCCACGAGGCTTGTAGATCGACCCGCCGTTGAGCTCGAAGTGAGCGAGGTCGGCCG
>CAZDSB010000132.1:0-11451 GCA_964507515.1 uncultured Myxococcaceae bacterium | reverse complement strand
GCTACACCGTGGTCATCTCCACCATCGCGGTCCTCATCGGGCTCCTGCTGGTCAACGTCTTCCGGCCCGGCGAGGGAATGAGCGACGAGGTCCGCGCCCTCGCCCGCTCGAGCGTGGTCCCGAAGGCGGCCGCCGCACCCGGCGACACCTCGCCGGCTGCGCTCCTCGTCTCGATCGTCCCGGACAACCCCCTGAAGGCCGCGGCGAACGGCGACTACCTCGGGCTCATCTTCTTCGCCCTGGTGTTCGGCATCGCGCTGGGTCTGACCCGCAGCCCGGCCTCGGAGAAGCTGAAGGAGGTCATCGCCGGCCTCTACGAGGTCACGCTGGTCCTCATCGACGGAGTGCTGAAGGTCGCGCCCGTCGGAGTGGCGGCGCTGCTCTTCGGGCTGACTGCACGACTCGGCCTGGACGTGCTCCGCCAGCTCGCGGCCTACGTCGGCGTGGTGCTGCTCGGGCTCGGGCTGCACATGTTCGTCGTTTACTCGCTCTCGGTGCGCTTCTTCGGCGGCCGCAACCCGCTGCAGTTCTTCCGCGACGTACGGATGGCGGCGATCACCGCGTTCTCCACCGCGTCGTCGAACGCCACCCTTCCCACCGCGCTCAAGGTGGCCGAGGAGAATCTCAAGCTACCGCCCAACGTCGCACGCTTCGTCCTCACCGCCGGTGCGTCGATGAACCAGAACGGCACCGCGCTCTTCGAGGGAGTGACGGTGCTGTTCATCGCCCAGCTCTTCGGGGTGCATCTCAGCCTTCAGGAACAGGTCCTGGTGATGTTCATCTGCGTGCTGGGCGGCGTCGGGACCGCCGGAGTTCCGGCCGGCTCGCTGCCCGTCATCGCGATGATCCTCGGGATGTTCCGCATCCCTCCCGAGGGTCTCGGACTCATTCTCGGCGTGGACCGGCTGCTGGACATGTGCCGGACGACGCTGAACGTCGTGGGTGACCTCGCCGCCGCGGTCTATGTCGCCCGGGGCGAGCCGGTGGAGGAACCCGCCGCCGTCCCGGATGCCTGACAGCGGAGACCCAGCACGGCGACGGCGCACCCGCCCATCCACGCGATCGCGGCCAGCACCGCCAGGCGCTGGACCGCGGGAACCGCAAGTGGAACCGTGGTCGAACCGAAGCGCTCGTTGAAGGCGAGGAACAACACGAGCTCCAGACCCGACAGGCCGAGCGCCAGCATTCCGAGCCACGCCAGCACCGGCCGGTGACGCAGCCCGCGCAGCAAGAGCAGTGTCGCGGCGAAGCCCGGCCCCGCCCCCGCGATCAGCGCGAGCGCGTGCGGCACCTTCTCGGTGACCGGGACCAGCAGCAGCCCGAGCATGGCGACGACTCCGAGCAGGCGGATCGTCCGGGCGCGGCGCGCGGGCTGGACCAGCGCGGGGGCGATCCAGAAGAAGAAGCCCAGCGCCAGCACCAGCGCCCACTCGGCGGCCCGTCCCCAGCCCGCTGCCGGGTGCGGGCGTCCGTCGAGCGCGGGATCGCGCGCGATGTCGCAGAGGAAGTTGGCCCAGAAGGAGTGGCCGCGGGTGCTGCGGTCCATCCACGTGCCGCCCGGGTAGCTCGCCGCGGCGACGACGGCGGCCAGCACGCCACCACCGAGCAGCGCGAGCAGCACGACGGCGAAGGGCCGGGTCCACCCCGGGTCGCGCGGTGAGGCGTCCTCCATCCACCCAGGATCCCAGCACGCTTCGGCCGCCCGCAGTGGCAGCTCGTGTGGGGGACTGTCCCCCCCGCTGGGGTGGTTGTTCCCCGCGCGTCGCTCCTGGGAAGGAGGAGGGCTCCTCGGAGGGAGTCCATGCGCGCCGCGAATCTCCGACGACTGGCCTGCGTCCTCTCCGTCGCGCTCGCCGCGAGCGGATGTGAGGGAAAGCTCACCGGAAAGACAGGCGGTGACTCTCCCGGTGGCGGCACCCCCGAGACACCCGACGTGCCGCAGCCCCCGTGGGAGCCCGTCGCGCCGCAGGTCTACCTGGCGAAGGTGAAGAACCTGCTCACCGGCGTTCCGCCCACGCCGGCCGAGCTGGCCGCGGTGACGGCGGACCCCTCCGCGCTGAAGGGGATGGTGGACGGCTGGGTGGCCTCGCCCGAGGGCCAGGCCAAGCTGCGCGTCTTCTTCATGCAGGCGTTCCAGCAGACGCAGATCACCCGGAACGAGCTGGTGGATCAGATTGGCAACGGGGACAGCCTCGACGGCAACGGCGCCGCCCAGACCAACCTCGTCGCGAACATCAAGGAGAGCGTCGCCCGCACCGCCCTGGTCTGGACGACCGGCGGCAAGCCCCTCAACGAGCTGGCCCGCACCCGGAAGCTGCAGCTGACCACCGCGCTCATGAGCTACCTGGCGTTCATCGACGCCCGGGGAGTGACCGACCGCGGCTCGGTGAACGACCGCTACTATCTCTCGCTGCCCGCCGCGGAGCGACCCGACGCCGGGTTCACCGTCCAGCTCGGCGTGCCGACGGGAACCATCGACCCGAAGAACCTCGAGACCCAGGTCTGGGGCGTCGCACCGGCCACCGCCGACGCGGGCACCTTCCCCGGCTGCGCCACCGCGCCGAACGGCACCACCCGGGCGCTAAAGCCGCGCGGAAACTTCTCCCGCGACCTCTTCAACCTGCTGCTCGGCCACGTCCCGGACGATCCGACCTTCACCGGCACCGGCACGCTGCCCTGCCGCGCCTTCAACACCGCGCCCCAGTTCATGGACAGCGACTTCACCGACTGGCGCGAGGTCACCATGCGCGCGCCGGGTTCGGGCGAGGCGCCGACTCCCTTCTGGGACCTGCCGAAGGTCCGGAGTAGCTCCGAGGTCGTGGTCACCATTCCCCGCGCCGGCTTCCTCACCACGCCCGCCTTCTTCGCCAACTGGCCGACCAACGGCAGCAACCAGCACCGGGTGACGATGAACCAGACGCTCATCGTCGCCCTGGGCAAGAGCTTCGATGGGACCGGAAGCACGGTCCCGATCACCGAGAACGGCCTGGACGAGGAACACGCCTCGGATCCGGCCTGCTACGCCTGCCACCGCACGCTGGACCCGATGCGGCAGTTCTTCCGGCAGTCCTTCACGGTCCAGTACGGCCAGCAGACCGACGCCGGGGTCATCGCCCAGAACGGCGAGTTCGCCTTCGCCGGAGTCACCGCCAGCGGCACGGGGCGCGGCGTCCTCGACCTCGCCGACCAGCTCGCGCTGCATCCCCAGTTCGCCGTCGCGTGGGCCCAGAAGCTCTGCACCTGGGCGGACTCGGCGCCATGCAGCGAGGACGATCCCGAGTTCCTGCGCGTGGCAAACGCATTCCGCGACTCGGGACACGACTTCCGGGTGCTGGCGCGGGAGATGCTCTCCTCGCCGCTGATCACCGGCACGGCGGGCACCAAGACCTTCACCGACCGGGGGTACCTCGTCTCCATCGCTCGGGCGGACCATCTCTGCGCCGCGCTGAGCAGCCGCCTCGGGCTGACCGGCGCCTGCCAGGTGAACGGGAGCGCGCGGAACCTCTCCGCCACGCTCCCCGCGGACGCGTACAGCCGCGGCGCCGAGGCCCCGGTCCTCACTGCGGACACGAACCTCTTCTACCGCTCGATCACCGAGAACCTGTGCCGGGCGCTGGCCGACCAGGTCGTGGACGTCGGCACGAGCCCGCGCTTCTCCAGCAAGACGCCCACGGCCGCCGTGGACGACATGGTGCGGACGGTGATGGTGCTGGTCGACGGTGACCCGCGCCAGTCCGGAGCCACCTCCATCCTCAACGAGCACTACGCCGCGGCCGTGAAGACGGGTGCGACCGCCCGCGATTCGCTGAAGTCCACCTTCGTCCTCGCCTGCAGCTCGCCCACCGCGGTGAGCGTGGGCCTCTAGAGGAGAACGCCATGGAGCTCAGTCGACGCGAGGCGCTTCTCGGAACTCTGTTCGGGGCGGGGTGGATCGGCCTCCGCTCGCTCGCCACCGGTCTTCCCGTCTCCTTCCTGCTGAACCCGCGAGCGGCGGTGGCGGCCGCGGCCAGCGCCGGACCCGCTCAGTTCCTGGTCCTCTCCACCTCGGGCGCGGGGGACCCGATGGGCTGCAACGTCCCCGGCACCTACCCGGACGCGTACAGCGCGACCAACAAGGTCGCCCATCCGCCGGCGGTGCCCGGCGACGCCACGATGGACATGGCGCCCACGGCCATGACGGTGGGCGGCAAGAGCTGGCAGGCGGCGCGGCCGTGGAGCACCCTCGATGCGGCGGCGCTCGGTCGCACCTGCTTCTTCCACCACACCACCCTCACCAATAATCACACCAACGAGGGCAAGGTTTTGAAATTGATGGGGGCCATCAAGCGCCAGGAGATGCTCGTCTCCCTCTGCGCGAAGTCGCTCGCCCCGACGCTGGGCACCATCCAGAAGGAGCCGGTGGCGGTGGGAAGCGAGACGCTCCAGTACGAGGGCCGCTCGCTGCCAAGGCTCTCCCCCACGGGGCTGAAGGCCGCCCTCGCCAATCCGGCGGGCCCGCTCGCCAACCTCCAGGCGCTGCGCGACGCGGACCTCGACCGGCTCAACGCACTCCTCAAGTCGAGTGGCACCACCGCCGAGAAGCAGTTCCTCGACCGGATGGCACAGTCCCAGGTCGAGGCACGCAACATCTCCCAGAGCCTCCTGGACAACCTGACCGGCATCGCCAACGACGGCCAGGACAACCAGATCGTCGCCGCGGTCACCTTGATCGCGATGAAGGTCTCGCCCGTGGTCGCCATCCGCCTGGATTTCGGCGGCGACAATCACACGGACACCGCCCTGGTGAACGAGGCGAAGAAGACCATCACCGCGGTGCAGTCCATCAATCTCCTGTTCACCAAGCTCGAGGAGCTGGGGCTGCGCGACAGCGTGACCTTCGCGGCGATGAACGTGTTCGGGCGCACCCTGTCCTTCAAGGGGACGGGGACGGACAGCGCCGGACGCGACCACCTGGCCAACCACCACTGCACGCTCCTCATCGGCAAGGGGGTGAAGGCCGGAGTCATCGGCGGCATCGAGGCCAACGGGAACGACTTCAAGGCCATGGCCCTCAACTCCACCACCGGTCAGGGCGTGCCCAAGGACCAGGCCACGAGCGCGGACGTCGCCTTCGGCGACACGCTGGGCGCCGTGGGGAAGACGATGGGGGCGGCGCTCGGCGTCCCCGCGCAGGCCCTCGAGGACAACATCACCCAGGGCAAGGTCGTCACCGCCGCGCTGGTTTGAGCGTCAGACGGCAGGGGCAGGCAGCGCTCCACCGACCTCGAATTGCTCGCGGGGAAACACCAGGCGGGGGCGCTCGAACCAGTCGAGCTTCTGCATCTCCACACGCGCGCGCGTCGCCACGCAGCGCCAGGTCTCGAACTGCGCGCGCGGCTCGTTCCGGGAGAGGGCCCGCGGGGTGAAGAGGGCCACGTTCGGGGCGGCATGGACGTCGCGGGCGCTCGGGTAGCGCACCAGCTCGACGCCGTCGGCTCGCATCTCCGCGCCCAGCCGCTGCGTGGCCTCGTACCGCGTTCGCGAGGCGAGCACGCGGTGGTGCGCGTCGAACGGCGGGCGGGTGAGATCCACCGCAGCCTTCGTGCGCACGTCGGCGCGGAAGGCGCTGAGCTCCACCGTCAGCGGAGACAGGGTGGCCTCGGAGCCCTCGAGGAACAGCAGGCGGTAGTACGCGGTCTCGGCCATGGCCGTCTCGAGCGCCTCGCTGCCGTAGAAGAGCGAGCGCTCGGCGCGTGTCCCGAAGCGCGAGCCATGCACGAGCGGCGGGTGACGGAAGGGCGTGAGCAGGAGGTAGTGCAGCCTGTCGAACTCTGGACCCGTGGGCGACGGCGGCTTCACCCGGTCGATGAGGGATTCGAGGAGCTCCTGCTCGGCGTCGGAGTCGACGAGGCGGCGGGTGGCGTTGCGGTGCTGGGCTTCCACCACCCGCCAGATGGATCCCTCGTACGGGCGGAGGTTACGTCTTCCCCCGCACTGCATCCAGATACTCGTCGACACGGACCAGTCCCGCCACGCTCTGGATGCACTCTAGGGGCACGGCTGACAGGTGGATGTTCCGTGCGCGGAGCCAGGCACGTGCCTTCTCCGCGTCTCCGCCCACCAGAGCGTCGAGGCTGCGGAAGAGGCGGAGGAAGAGCAGCGCCAGCTCCCCCTCCTTGCTCGTGGGATTCACCGTGCGCTGTCCCGCGGCCAGTCGCGACCACGACGCGCCGCTCACGCCGACCACCCGGGCCATCGTCTGGCCGTTGAGCTCCAGAGCCTCCGCGGCGCGGAGCAGCGCGCGCGACACGACCGCCGCGGGATCCGGTGCAGGGCCCGGGACTGGGTCTCGCCGAGGCATGATTTCAAAAGAAAGAATAACGGTTCATTCATCCAGATGCAAGAGCCGGGCTCACCGCCCCGCGAGCAGCCAGGCGCCCCAGGTCGCGGCAAGCACGGCCGCCTGGCCGCCGAGGACTCGGCGCAAGAAAGGGCCGGATCCAGCGGTCGCAGCAAGGACCAGCTTCGTCACCGCGTTGGTGCTCAGGGCGAGCAGCACGGCGAGTCCGGCCTCACCGAGCGGGAGTGCGGAGTGAGCCGAGAGCGCACCGACGGATCCGGCCACCGCGTGCGCATCGGCGAATCCACTCACCGCGGCGGTGAGGAGGACGCCGGCGCTGCCGAAGCGCCGCTGCACGGCGGCTGCCAGGAGCGAGATGGCGGTCACCGCCAGCGCGAACACCACGGCGTCGACGAGTCGGAAGGCCGCTCCGGAGCGGACCGGTGGGGCCTCTGTCCTCGCCGCGCGGCCGGCGAAGAGTCCCGCCACCACCAGCGCGGTCAGCCCGCCGGCGACGAGCGGGATGGCCATCCTCCCGAGCAGCGCCTGGCCGGAGGCAGCGAGGAGCAGCGCGAGCTGCACGTAGGTGGCGACGGTCGAGGCGGTCGCTCCGGACACCGCGGCCGCAAGGACCTTCGGCTCCGACGCGGCCAGCCGTCCCATGCTGGCGATGGTGGCCGCGCTGGAGACGAAGCCGGACGCCAGGCCGGCGATGGTCAGCCCCACACGCGGTCGGACGAGGCGCTGGGCGAGCGCCCCGAGGGCGCCCACCGCCATCACCACCACCACCAGCTTCCACACGTCGAACGGGTTGACGGCACCGAACGGATCGACCGGGCGATCGGGCACGAGAGGAAGCACCAGCAGCGCCGAGACACCGAGGACCAGGGCGTTCTGCAACTCACGGTCGCTGAAGAGCCTCCGCGCCAGGCCGTGCAGGCGTGCCCGGAGCGCGAGCAGGGCGGTGGTTGCCAGTGCGGCGCCGAACGCGAGGGCGGGGGCTTCCTGGGACAGGACACCCAGCGCGAAGGCGAGGACCAGGGCGATCTCGGTGGTGAGGCCGGGGTCTGGCTCCCTTGCTCGCCAGGCGACGACCAGCGCGAGGAGAGTGACCGCCAGCCCGGCGATTCCCACGACCACCGGGCTGCCCGTCTGCAGCGCCACGCCACCGAGCAGCGAGGTCAGACCGAAGCTACGGAGGCCGGCCCACCGTCGCGGACGCTCGGCGTCGCGCGCCCGTTCGCGCTCGAGCCCCAGCACCAGCCCCACCGCGAGCGCGACCAGCAGCCGCCACTCCGGCCGGTCCTGGAAGTCCATGGACGCCGGGAGTTACCCCGATGACGACCGCACGGGAAGTCAGGCGACAAGGGGAGCCTGGACGTTAGGGTCCGGGATTCGAGGAGGTGGCGGTCACGAACGGCGCACGCGAGGTCGCCACGGAGCAGCGAGGGGCTGCACGGGACCCTGCCCGGCGAGCAGAACGGCTGCGGTCCGCTGGCCCGAACGTCGTCACGGGGGTCCGACCTGTCCCGAGGATCAGCGTGCGGCGGGTCGTTGCGGACGCACCGGGGAAGCAGCCTGGCCCGCCGCTGTTCCGTGAAGTATCACCGCCCGGCTCCTCGATATTCGACGTCGACCGTCTCAGGTCGATCCCTGATTCCCTTTACCAGCTCGCCCTGTAAGGTCCGCAACCCATGGCTACCTGGACTTTTCTGACCAACCACGCGCACGTCCTCCTCAGTGTCTGGGAAGATCCCGAAGCCCGGGTCCGCGACATCGCCACGCGCGTCGGGATCACCGAGCGCGCCGTCCAGCGCATCCTGCAGGAGCTCGAGTCGGAGCAGTACCTCGTCCGCGAGCGCGTTGGCCGCCGGAACCGCTACCGCGTCCGGGCGGACCGACCCTTCCGCCATCCGGTGGAGGACCACCGCCCGGTCTCGCTCCTGCTCGACGTCATCGCCAAGCGCAAGACCGGCCGGGGCCCGGCCCGGGCGACCTCGCGCCGGAGCACGCGCTCGCGCACGACCCGCGCCCGCGCCCGCTAGGAGGCACGAGGCTCAGGGAGCCGTCCAGGTCCAGTCCCGCACCTCGGGCATGTCCTCGAGGTGCTCCTCGACGTAGGCCCGGTGCTTGCGCAGCTGCGCGTTGAACTGCTCGACCAGCTCGGGCGAGTTCTCGGGGATGCGCCGGGCGCGCCGGAGCGCCTCGATCGCCAGGTGGTACCGGCTGATGCCGTTCAGCACCACCATGTCGAACGGGGTGGTGGTGGTGCCCTGCTCGCGGAACCCCCGCACGTGGAAGCGTTCGGGCTCGGGCCTGCCGTGAAGCGTGTAGTGGATGCCCAGCGGGTAGCCGTGGAAGGCGAACACCACGTGCCGGTCGCGGGTGAAGAGGTTCACGAAGTGCTGCTCGTCCATCCCGTGCGGGTGCTCCTCGGGGGTGAACATCGCCATGAGGTCGACCACGTTCACCACCCGGATCCGCAGGCCGGGCGCCGTGGTGCGGAGCAGCCAGGTGGCGGCGAGCGCCTCCATCGTGGGGATGTCGCCCGCGCAGGCCATCACCACGTCCGGGTCGCCCTCGTCGTTGCTCGCCCACTCCCAGACGGAGGCCCCGCGCTCGCAATGCCTCTTCGCGGCCTCGAGGTCGAGGTACTGGAGCTGCGGTTGCTTGTCGATGACGATGACGTTGACGTGGTTCGAGGTGCGGAAGCAGTGGTCCGCCGTCCAGAGGAGACAGTTGGCGTCCGGCGGCAAGTAAATGCGCGAGACCGTCGGCTTCCTGGTGAGGATGGTGTCGATGAAGCCCGGCCCCTGGTGGCTGAAGCCGTTGTGGTCGTTCCGCCAGCAGGTCGAGGTGAGGAGGATGTTCAGCGCCGGAACCGGCTTGCGCCACTCCAGCTTCAGTGACTCGTCCAGCCACTTGCTGTGCTGGACGGCCATGGAGGCCATCACCATCGCGAAGGACTCGTAGGTGGCGAGCAGGCCGTGGCGCCCGGTGAGCGCGTAGCCCTCCATCCACCCCTCGCAGTTGTGCTCGCTGAGCACCTCCATCACGCGGCCACCGGGACCAATGGCCTCGTCGGTCGGCTCGACCGGGAGCATGAAGGCGCGCGGCGTGGCCTCGAACACCGCACCGAGGCGATTGCTGTTGGTCTCGTCCGGGCAGAAGAGACGGAAGCGGCGAGGGTTCTCGCGGTACAGGTCGCGCATCAGCTGGCCCAGCCGCCGGGTGGACTCCTCGCGTCGGGTGGCCGGAGCCTCGACCTTCACCCCGTACGGCTCGACCGGCGGGATCTTCAGCGGCTCGCAGGTCTCGCCGTGTGCGCGCGGGCTGGCGCTCATCCGGAGCGCCCGTTCCGGTGCGAGCGCGCGCAGCTCGGGGACCAGCGAGCCGTGTCCGTCGAAGAGCTCCTCGGGACGGTAGCTCTTCATCCAGGCCTGGAGCATCGCGAGGTGCTCGGGGTTCTCCTTCACCCCGGCGAGCGGCACCTGGTGTGCGCGGAAGGTCCCCTGCACCTGGACGCCGTCGACCTGGTCCGGGCCGGTCCAGCCCTTGGGGGTACGCAGCACGAGCGCGGGCCAGCGCGGCCGGCCCCGGACGCCGGAGGCCCGGGCCTCGGTCTGGATGCCGCGGATCCGCTCCAGGCAGCCGTCGAGCGCCGCGGCGAGCGCCTGGTGCACCCGCGGCGGATCGTCACCCTCCACGAACAGGACCTCGTAGCCCATGGCCTCGAGGTAGCCGCGAATCTGCGCGTCGGTGGAGCGTCCCCACACGGTGGGGCCGGAGATCTTGTGCCCGTTGAGGTGCAGCACGGGAAGGACCGCGCCGTCGTGAACGGGGTTCAGGAAGCTGATGCCCTTCCAGCTCCCCTCGAGCGGGCCGGTCTCGGCCTCGCCGTCACCGACGACGGCGATGGCGATCAGCTCCGGATCGTCGAACACCGCGCCGAAGGCGTGGGTCAGCACGTAGCCCAGCTCGCCGCCCTCGTGGATCGACCCGGGCGTGGGAGCGCTCACGTGACTGGGGATGCCGCCCGGGGTGGAGAACTGCCGGAAGAGCCGCCGCATGCCGCCCGCGTCCGGCGTCACCCGCGGATAGATCTCGCTGTAGGTGCCCTCGAGGTAGGTGCAGGCGACGACCGCCGGGCCGCCGTGGCCCGGTCCGGCGAGGTAGATGGCCGGGAAGCGGTCGCGGCGGATGAGTCGGTTCACGTGCGCGTAGAGCAGGCTCAGCCCGGGGCTCGTCCCCCAGTGGCCGAGAAGGCGCGGCTTGATGTGCTCGGGCCGCAGCGGCTCGCGGAGCAGCGGGTTCTCCTGGAGGTAGATCTGGCCCACCGTGAGGTAGTTGGCCGCGCGCCACCAGGCGTCGATGAGGCGGAGCTCCTCGGAAGAGAGCGAGTCGGGCATGAGTCTTCTCCGGTGAGGTCGTGGACCTTAGACGCCCTCCGGAGCTCCTTGCAGAGGGTGTACCCGCGGGCGTGACGGCGGTGCGACACCTGGCTCCGTCGCCAGGCGGCCGGACGCGCACGATCTGCGCGAACGGGCCGTGAATGCGCAGAGTCCACCCCCCCAGCAAACCCTCCCCTCATCGATGAGCTAGGCTCGAGGCCATGACCCGGGCGGCTCCGTTCCTGTGCCTGCTTTTCCTCGCAGGCACGGTCCGCGCCCAGCCCGCCCGCGCGGTCGAGCTCCAGGTCGGAAAGACCGCGAAGATCGACGTCGGCCTGTCCCACGGGCTGAACTGCGACGACTCCGAGGTGGTGGACGCGAAGCTCGTGGAGTCCAAGGACAAGAAGCACCTCGTCCTCGTGCTGAAGGGCAAGGTCGCCGGCGAGACCTACTGCCGCGCAGGCACCGGGCTCGGCTCCACGGTGCTGGTGCACATCACCGTCGTCGAGCCACCGCTCTGACCGTCAGCCGCGTCCGGGCGCGTCCTCGACGTTGATCGTGGCCCAGGGCAGGGCCTCGAGCCTCGCGATCGGGATGGGATCTCCGGTGACGTCGCTCAGTCCGTACGAGCCCTCGGCCAGCTTCAGGAGCGCCCGGTTCACCTGCGCGAGCTGGGCCCGCTCCCCCTCGGTGAGCGTGTTCCGGGTCGCGCGTTCCACCTGAACCTCGGCGACGTCCGCG
>CAZDSB010000131.1:0-15399 GCA_964507515.1 uncultured Myxococcaceae bacterium | reverse complement strand
AAGAAGACCACTGCCAAGTCCTCTTCGAAGAAGAAGAGCTCGAGCAAGTCCAAGAGCAAGACCGCGACCACCGCCAAGTCGTCTCCGGCCAAGACGACGACCTCCTCTTCCTCGGCGAAGGCGGCCCTCGACCCGCTGGCGCCCACCACCTCCATCCCTGCCGCTCCGGCCACCGCCTCTGCCGGCGGCCCACCTCCGCAGCGCGGCCCCACCCGCATCGACTTCGACGACCGGCTCATTCAGGGCCAGACGAACAAGTCGGGCGCGGTGTACCTCTATGACCGGAAGGAGCTGAAGCAGCGCTCGATGATCAAGAAGCGCGAAACCTTCCGGGAAGAGATCGTCGGCGCGGTCTACGACTCCGAGCTCTGACGTGAGCGGCCAACCGGCAGTGCTCCAGGTGGTCATCCTTCGCGACGGTCTCCTGGTGGGGACCGAGGTCTTCGTTCCCGGCTCGTACGTTCTGGGCAGCGCGGACGACGCGGACCTGCGCCTCGACGACGCCGCCGTGGATCCGCACCACGCCGTCCTCTACTTCCAGAACGGCAAGGCGGCAGTGCAGGACTCTGGCTCGGTCGGCGGCCTCTACGTCAACGGGCACCAGGTCACCGCCTGCGAGATTCGCTCGGTGGACGAGGTGGTGCTCGGGCCCTTCGTCCTGAAGACACGGGTACTCGGGCCGCGCACCACGCCGAAGACCACGCCCCCTCCCGAGGTGTCGGCGCTCCTCGGCAGCGTGCCCCCGGCGGTCATCCCGCAGGTCGCTCCCATCTCCTCGCCCCGCCGGGCCTCGGCGCCTCCACCGCCTCCCGCCGAGCCCGAGGCCACCGCGCCGGCGCCGTACTCCACTCGCGGGCCGGTTCCGAACGGACAGGCGGACGGACCACCGACCGGCACGATGCCGTCGGCCAGACGGCGCAAGGGCAAGCCGACGAGGAACGAGGACGAGCCGCTCGGTCCGCTTCCCTCCTCGGTCATCGCCGAGCCGGAGCCTCCGCCCGAGAGCCATCATCGCGCGCCACAGCCGGCCCGGCCCGCCCCCGAGCGCCCGTGGCACGAGGCCGCCCCGGTCTGGCCCCCTGCCTCGTCGGCGCGCGCGCCGGAGACGATCCGGCCGCCGCCCCCTCCGCCGCAGGCCATCGCCCCGGCGGCGCCCGTCGCCCGTGCCGTCCCGGTGCAGGCGCGCCGCCCCGCCGCGTACGCCGGCGCCACCGCGCGGGGACCCCAGCTCTTCGCGGTGCCCACCAGGGGCGGGCGGGGCAAGGCGCGCATCTTCTTCGAGCTCTACTGGCAGGGCGCCCGGCAGATGGCGAAGAGCTTCGGGCCCACCTCGAAGAAGAAGCCCATCACGAGCGGCCTGGCCGACGTGGCGATGGTTCCCTTCTACGGCTTCACCATGCCGGAGGGGTTCCCCATCGCCGAGTCCGCGGGGCGCGGAACCTACCGGCTGTACCTGCCGCCCAAGGCCGACCTGGACAAGCGCCGGAGCGACGGACGCTTCGTGGAAGCGGCCACCGGCGACGTCGAGGCGTACGACGGCCGCAAGTGCGTGATGCTGCAGAGCGGGAACGCGGTCGCCCTCCGCGAAGGCGAGATGACGTGCTTCGTCTATGTCGCCCCGCCCCCGGAGCGGACCTTCGTCAACCCGCTCCGGAACCGGCCCTGGTTCTTCATCTTCCTCCTCCTGGCCTTCTTCGGCCCCACCGCGTGGTGGATCCTCTTCGGGCCGCAAGGACCGGAGCTGGCGGACTTCAACGCACGCAATCTCAATCCGGTCGCCGTGCGTCTGATGGTTCCGAAGAAGGAAGAGCCCAAGAAGAAGGAAGAACCCAAGAAAGAGGAGAAGAAGGAAGAAGCGAAGAAGGAAGAGAAGAAGCCCGAAAAGAAGAAGGAACCGGAGAAGAAGGTGGTCAAGGCGCCACCGCCCAAGACGCCGCCGCCGCCGCCCACGCCGCAGCCGCCCGCCAACGTGCAGAAGGCGCTGGCCAAGGTGAGTGCCGCGGGCCCGGCGATGAAGTCGATGCTCGCGGCGATCAACAAGCTGGGCCCCGGCGGAAACGCCGCGGCGTTCAAGCTCAACGGGCTCGTCGGCAAGGGCCCGGTGGCGAGCAACGTGGGCATGCCCGGACTGGGCACGGGCACCGGCACCGGGGGAGGCCGCGAGCTCCTGATGGGCAAGGGCGGCGGCGGCATCGGTGCGATGGGCGCGGGCGGAGTGGGGAAAGGTCCGGTGCGCGCCGGCGTCGCACGTGCAGCGTCGGACCGGGTGAGCTCGCAGGGGCAAATCGACAAGGAAGCAGTTGCGAAGGCGATCAACTCCCACCTCGCCGAGGTACAGCGCTGCTACGAGGCCGCGCTGCTGAAGAATCCTGGGTTGGCCGGCAAGGTCGTGCTGGAATGGAGCATCTCCACCCAGGGCAGGGTGGTGAGCTCGAAGAGCAAGAGCTCGACCTTGAAGGACAGCTCGGTCGAGACGTGCATCCTCCGCTCGCTGAACACGTGGCAGTTCCCGCCGGCACGAGGCCAGTCGGTGATCATCAGCTATCCCTTCATCTTCAACGCGGTGGGTTTCTGACCGAGGCGGCGACGCGCACCGCAGGCGACGCCCTCTCCCCCACCGTTCAGGACACGACTTGAAACGAACCCTCTTGCTCCTGGTGTGTCTCGCTTCCGCCCTCGCGCACGCGCAGGGCGAAGAACTGGAGAATCCGGGCACGGTCCTGGCGGTGCAGGACCGGACCTATCGGATGGCGAGCGAGCTGTGGATCGGCATCGGCATCGCGCCGCTCGACGCCTTCTACAAGGGGCTCACCGGGCAGGTGGGCTACGTCTACCACTTCAGCGATTCGTTCGCGTGGCAGGTGGGACGCGGGCTGCTCTCGTACAACATCAAGACGGGGCTCCGGAACCAGCTGGAGACGCAGTTCGGCGTGAACCCCACCGCGTTCCCGCAGCTCAACTGGATCGTGGGCTCGGACGTGATGTGGACGCCGATCTACGGCAAGACCTCGTGGCTCAACTCGAGCGTGGGTCACTTCGAGGTGTTCGGCACCCTCGGCGGCTCGGTGATCAACGAGCGCATCGCCGCGGACGTCGCCAGCGGAACCGGGCAGACGGTGTTCCGGCCCGCGATTCACCTCGGGGTCGGCGCGCGCCTCTTCACCAGCAAGAGCGTCTCCTTCAGGCTCGACTTCAGCAACGAGTTCGTCATCTACAAGGGGCTCGAGGCCAACATCCTCCTCGTCCAGCTCGCGCTGGCGCTGAACTTCGGCGGCACCGAATGAGTGTCGTCCGGATGCAGCCTCTGACCGCGGCCGCGGTGGCGCTCGTGCTTGCGCTCCCGGGCCTCGCCCAGACGCCGGCGCCCCAGCCCGCCCCTCCTCCGCCCGCGAGCAAGCCGCCCGCGGCCCCCGCGCCGGCGGCGCAGGCTCCGAAGCCGGCCGCTGCCCCGGCGCAGGCCGGCGCACAGCCTGGCGTGGCTCCTGCTGCTGCCACGGCTCCCGCGGCCGCGGCCCCCCAGGCTGGCCCGCAGCAGGCCGGGGCGGAGCAGCCTCCGCCCAAGGTGGACCCGAAGATCTTCGACGAGGCGCTGAAGGACTACTTCGACAACAAGCAGGAGCAGGCGGCGCGCAAGCTCTACGCCTTCATCGAGTCCACCCCACCCACCGACGAGAACTTCGCCTGGGCGCAGTACTTCCTGGCTCGCTGCCTCATCGACCTGAGCCTTCGCCACGGCGGCGCGGTGTACCTGGCGAAGGTCGCGCACGAGCGGAGCAACCCGCAGGTCCTCCCCAAGACGCTGGAGGCGCTGAAGGTCCTCACCCAGGTGCCGCACGACGAGGTGCTGATCGACGAGCAGATCTTCGGCTCGCTCGACCTCGGCTTCCTCCCCGACAGCGTCAGCGACTACGCGAACTACCAGCAGGGCCTGGTGGACCTCCGCGTGGGCAACGAGCGCTGGGCGAAGACTCACTTCGTGAAGCTGGACGAGGAGGGCGTGGAGTCCAGCCGCGCCAAGTTCGCGCTCCTCGTCACCCGGCTGAGGAACGCCAAGCAGGTCGACGATCAGGTGATCGACGACTTCCTCGAGCTGTCGAAGGACCAGAAGCTCACCCAGGAGGCGCGCAACGAGGCCCGCCTCGCGGTGGCCCGCCTCCGCTACGAGAAGAAGGACTACGAGGGCGCGCTCAAGGCCTACGACATGGTGCAGCTGCCGTCGCTCGACCCCGGGCGCGCCACCCTGTACCTGGAGGAGGCCTGGACCCGGTACAACCTGGGCCAGCTCCGGGCGACCATCGGCCTCCTCACCACCCTCGACGCGCCGAGCTTCCGGGACGAGTTCCTCCCCGACAAGTACATCCTCCGCGCGCTGGTCTTCCGCGACCTCTGCCAGTACCTCCCCGCCAAGCGCGCGGCCAAGGAGCTCACCCGCCGCTTCAGCGACTCGCTGGAGGCCATCCGCGAGCGCGACGACCTCACCCAGGACTTCCGCCTCCGCCGCGCGGCCAACAGCCACGGCTCCACCAAGCGGGCGGCGAAGTTCCTCGAGTCCCTCAACCTCGAGGGCGAGCAGCTCGGCCGCCACGCCGGTGGGTTCGGTGATCGCCTCTACAAGCACCTCCAGAAGGTCTACGACCTGGCCCACGCGGAGGCCGAGCGCCTCTACCAGCAGCGGCTCGAGGTCGCGGTGCGCGAGGAGGCGGACAAGCTCCTCCGCGCCGACGAGCAGGTTCGCCTCATGGAGTACGAGGTCGGCCTCAAGCTCTACGAGCGCGTCAAGCGCGGCGCCAAGCTGACCCTGCCGGAGAAGGAGATCCCGCTCACCTCGGCGCAGATCGCCTTCAAGTTCACCGGCGAGTACTGGAACGACGAGCTTCGCAGCTACCGGGTGAGCATCCCGAGCCGCTGCCTCGAGGAGGGCGCCCAGTGACGGGTCCCCTCCTCCTGCTGCTCCTGGCCCAGGCCAAGGGCCCGCTGCTCCCCACGCTCGACAAGAGCGTGAACCCGGTCGTCACCAAGCAGCGTGAGAAGACCGAGTACGTCGAGAAGCTCAAGCGGGACATCTTCAAGGTGGACCGCTCGCTCCTCGAGACCGAGCGGCTGATCGCCAAGAGCCGCAACGCGCCCTACCTCCCGGATCTCCAGTTCCGGCTGGCCGAGCTCTACGTCGAGAAGAGCCGGTACGTGTACTTCCTCCAGGTGGAGCAGCGCGGCGGGGACAACAAGGGCGCCATCATCAGCCCGGAGACCAAGCTCCTGAAGCAGAAGGCGGTCCAGCTCTACAACCGCCTCCTCCGCGAGTTCCCGGACTTCCACGACGCGGACAAGGTCACCTTCTATCTGGCGCACGAGATGCGCGAGCTCGGTCAGTTCGACGACATGCTCAAGACGCTTGGCGAGCTCATCACCAAGTACCCCAAGAGCCCGCTCCGCCTCGAGGCAGACCAGATCATCGGCGACTACTACTTCGACAAGGCAGACAACGCCGAGGCCGAGAAGCACTACCAGGCCATCCTCACCTTCCCGGTCAGCCCGGTGCACGACCTCGCCCGGTACAAGCTGGGGTGGATCCGGGTGAACCAGCAGAAGTTCAACGACGCGGTTACCTTCTTCGAGGCCGCCGCCGGCAGCGAGCCCATCCCGGGCGTGGACAGCCAGAAGGCCCTCAACGTCAAGCGCGAGGCGCTGCTGGACCTGGTCTACAGCTACACCGAGGCCCGGCCGCCCAAGGGCGCGCTGCCCTACTTCGAGAAGCTCTCCGACAGCCGCACCACCTACGCGCTCGCCCTGGACAAGCTGGGCAACCGCTACTTCATCAAGCAGCAGTACGAGTGGGCCATCCCCGCGCTGCGGAAGCTGATGGAGATCCAGCCCGACCCTGACCTGGACATCGAGCGGGCCGAGAAGCTCTACGACTCGCTCAAGGCCGCCAAGGGCCGGGTTCCGACGCAGCAGGAGGACATCAAGTTCCTGGTCCGCGCGGCGGTGAACGTGAAGGTCGATCCGTTCAAGGAAGACACCACGCGGCGGAAGCAGCTGGTGGAGCTCGAGGAGCTGACCCGCGACCTGGCCACGCAGCTGCAGCAGCTGGCCCAGAAGACCGACGACAAGAAGGTCTATATCCAGGCCGCGACGGCCTACAAGGAATACCTCTCGCTGTTCCGGCCCGAGAAGTACGTCCGGGACATCATGCACAACCGCGCGGACGCGCTCTTCGCCGCGCACGAGTACCCCGAGGCGGCCCGGCAGTTCGAGGAGCTCGAGACCTACGAGGCCCGGGCGAAGAACGCCGCCGGCACCGAGGCCGCCGCGTACGGCGCGCTGCTCGCCCACTTCAGCGCGCTGAAGCCCGGCGAGGTGGACCGGATCACCGCCTTCGAGGTCGCGGACGCGCGCCAGGCCCTCAAGCTCGACGGCGCGAAGTTCATCACCAAGTACCCGCGCAACCCGAACGCCCTCACCGTCAAGTTCAACATCGCCCGCGCCCACTACGACGACGGCGAGTTCGAGCGCTCCAGCCAGCTCTTCACCGCCTTCGCGATGGAGTACCCGACCACGAAGGACGCGCCGGTGGCCGGTAAGCTGGCCCTGGACGGCCTCCGCCAGCTGAACGACTTCAAGGGCATCGAGGAGACGACTCGAAAGTTCCTGGGCAACGGCCAGCTGCCGGCCGCCTTCCTCGCCGACGTCCGCAGGTTCCAGTCGGAGAGCAAGGGCGAGGCCCTGGGCGAGCTCGCGCTGCAGAGCTCGGCCGAGACCGGCGACGTGGTGGAGGGCCTCCTCAAGGTGGCCTCCGAGAACAAGGGCGGGGACATCGCGGAGAAGGCGCTCTACGGCGCGTTCACCGCCGCCCGCGAGAAGAAGGACTACGCCAAGGAGCGGGAGATCGGCGCGAAGCTGCTCACCGACTACCCGAAGACGGCCTACACCTCGGACGTGCTGGCGACCATCGCCCGGCACTCGGCCGAGGCGGGCCGCTTCCCCGAGGCGGCGCAGTGGTACGAGCAGCTCGGACAGCGGATGGGCCAGGACGGCACCGCCTACGACGGGTGGATGGCCGCCGGCCGGCTGCGGATGGTGCTCAACGACTTCCCCGGCGCGCAGAAGGACTTCCAGGCCGCGGCCAACGTGGGCGGCAATCGCCGTGGGGAGGCGCTGGCGCTCCTCGCGCAGTCCAAGCTGAAGGCCCGCGACTTCGCAGGCGCGAAGGCCACCGCGACCCAGGCGCTCGGCGTCGACAAGACGAATCCACAGGCCGCGGCGGTGCTCGCCGAGGTGGCCGCCACCCAGGGTGAGCGGCCCGACGTGCTCGCGAAGGCGCTGGCCCCGGTGGTCAACGCACCGTCGAGCCAGGGCGAGGACACCGCCAAGGCGCTCTGGTACCTGGGTGAGCTGCTGTACCGGAACTTCAAGGCCATCCCCGCCGACCAGATCGACCAGAAGGTGGCGGCGCTCCAGCAGCTGCAGGGCGTCTACAACCAGTCCGCGTCGATGGGCAGCTCGGAGTGGGCGGTGGCCTCGCTGTGGAAGCTGGGCCTGTCGCTCCAGTCGCTCGCCGAGGCGGTGGAGCAGACGCCGGTGCCGGCCGGGCTGTCGGCCGCCGACGCGCAGCAGTTCAAGTCGGCGGTGAAGCAGCAAGTCCAACCCATCAAGGAGCAGGCGGACGAGGCGTTCAAGACGTGCCTCGCCCGCGCGAGTCAGCTCGAGGTGTACGCGCCCGCGGTGCTCGGCTGCCGGAGCCGGAGCGAGACCGCGCGCTCGCCGCTGCCCGCGCCGCCCGCCCCGGGCAACCTGCCCACCGGGTTCGCCGAGCTCCAGAAGAAGGCCGAGACCATCCAGGACGCCGCCTCGCTCGAGGCCCTCGGCCTGGCGTACCTCGAGGCCAAGCAGATCCCCATGGCGCAACTGGCGCTCTCGCGGGCCACCGAGCTCGGCGAGAACCGCGCCGCGGCCCAGAATGGGCTCGGGGTCGCGCTGCTGTACCAGGGCGAGCCGATGGCGGCCCGCGCCGCGTACGGGAAGGCCATCGACGCGGACCCGGGCAACGAGAAGGCCCGGGCCAACCTCGCCGCGCTCCGCTGCCGTTACGGGGATCAGGACGGCGCGAAGAAGGAGCTGGCGGGCGTGAAGAACGCCGCGCTGGCCGGGGCCGACGTGGATCCCGAGTGGAGGAGTTGCCGGTGAAGCGCATCGCCATCCCCGTCGCTGCTGCCCTCGTGGGGTTGGCGCTCGCGTGCGGTCCGACCAAGGTCGAGGGCAGCCTCCAAGAGATCCTCGACCTCACCTACCAGGACATCAAGCTCGGCTTCGCCGGCGACCAGATCGCGGTGCGCTGGACGCGGCCGCGCGGCTCTGGGCAGGACACGGTGCTCGAGGTGTCCGAGAAGCTCGATGGCCTGACGGTGCGGACCGGAGACTTCGTGAACCTCGCCGAGCCGCTTCCCGACTTCGCCCTGGCGGACGCGGGCATGCCCGACGGGGGCCTGCTCGCCGACGGCGGCGTGTTCGACCAGCAGCGCGGCGTCGTGACCCGCGACGTGTTCAACGACCCGCGCAAGCAGTTCCCCCTCATCTCCGACGGCTTCATGGTGCTCTACGACGTGCCGCGGGACGGGGGCGTGGTGAACGGCAGCTTCAGCGTGACCTTCGAGCGCTGCGTGGATTTTGGATGTGGTCGGACGGTGTTCGGCGACTTCAAGGCGACGGTGCAATGACCCTGCGCGCTACATTCGGGTGGGCGCTCCTCCTGCTCGTGGGCTGCGGCGGCAAGTACAGCCGCAAGGTTCCCGACGACATGGTGAACAAGCTCACCTACGAGGACAAGGTCGACCTGGTCGAGGCGGAGAACGATCTCTTCGTCGCCTACGACCGGGTGGACGACGCGGAGAACGAGATCCTCCGCACCCGCGACCAGATCCGCCGGGCGAAGAAGTCCGAGTCGCTCGCCGGCGGCGAGATCGGCCAGGCCAAGGACCCGGCCACGAAGGAGCTGGCGGTGCTCTCCCGGGACGAAGCCCAGGCCCGCGTCGAATATCTCCGGGCCAGGCAGGACTTGAACGTCAAGAACCGCGAGCTGGACGAGCTGAACCGCACCTGCGCGATCACGCGCTACCAGTCGGCCCGCCTCACCGCGGTGCGAAAGGTGAAGGTTCCGGGCAGCGAGCGCTACGACCCCAAGGACTTCGAGCGGCAGGTGAAGACCTGCGAGGCCGACCTGGCCGACAAGAGGAAGGCCGCGAAGCCCGAGCGTGAGCGGATGGAGAAGGCCCGGGCGGAGTGGGAGAAGAAGCGCGACGTGGTGGCCCGGAAGAGCTTCGACGCCCGCGCCAGCCCCTTCGTGGAGAAGCTCTAGATGACGGGCGCGGCGCTCCTCCCGGCGATCCTGCTGCTGCTCGCGGGCCCCGAGGCCGGGAAGCTCCGCGAGTCGGTGAAGGCCGACGAGGCCCGGCTGATGAACTCGCCGGACGACGCCGACGCGCTCAAGCGCCTGGGCATGGCGTACCTCGCGCTCGAGGAGCCGGACCGCGCGGTGCCGCCGTTCCGCGAGCTGGTGCGCCGCCGACCCGGCCCCGAGTCCACGCTGCTGCTCGTCCGCGCGCTTCGGCTGGCGGGCGAGGCGGCCGAGGCGAAGGCCCTGCTCGACCAGGCCATCACCCAGAGCCCGTCGGATCCGGCGCTGCACGTGGAGCGGGCGCTCCTCGCGCGCTCGCTCGACGACAACGAGGGCGCGGTCCGCGCCTGGACCCGGGTGACCGAGCTGCAGCCCCGGGACGCCACCGCCTGGTTCAACCTGGCCGAGTCACTCCATCGCGCAGCCCGCCTGGACGACGCCATCGCCGCCGACCGGAAGGCGCTGGAGCTGGACCCAAACCTCACGGTGGCGCGGGTGAACCTCGCCCGGGCGCTCGCGGAGAAGGGGCTCACCGGCGAGGCCAAGGAGCTCCTGATGGCCGCGGCCCAGGCAGCTCCGCTCGACCCCGCCACCCACTACAACCTCGGGGTGCTGCTCTTGCGCGAGGGCAACATCCCCGGGGCCATCGGCGCCTTCGAGCGGACGCTGCAGCTGGAGCCCCACTCGGCCGAGGCGCACAACAACCTCGGCGTGGCGCTCGACTGGAAGGACGACGTCGACGGGGCCCGCCGCGAGTTCCTCGCCGCCACCCGCGACGACCCGCGCTCCGCCGAGGCCTGGTTCAACCTGGGCCTGTCGTACTTCCGGACCGGCGACAACGCGAAGGCGAATCAGGCCTTCGCCCGGGCGCAGACCATCAACCCCACCGCGAGCGCGCCCTACACCCAGCTCGGGCAGCTTTACTTGAAGCAGGGCAAGCGCACCCAGGCAGTGGCCGCGTTCCAGAAGGCCATCGCGTTGATGGCCGAGGACCGGAAGGCCTCCCGGAGCACCGAGGCGTACCGCGGGCTGGCCATCGCCTACGTGGGCCTGGGCAAGTTCAAGGAGGCCATCGCGGTGCTGGAGAGGGCGGTGCGCGAGTTCCCGCAGGACGGGAGCGCCCGGGCCGCGCTCGCCGACGCGCACCTCGCGATGGGCGACCTCGACGGGGCCATCGTCGAGGCCGAGAAGCGGCTGCAGCTCGAGCCCACGGCCGAGGCTCGCCTGGAGCTCGCGGCGCTTTACGCGCGCAAGCGGGTGAGCGCGAAGGCCGAGCCGCTCTACCAGGCGGTGCTGAAGGAGAAGCCGGAAGATCTTGCGGCGGCGCTCGGCCTCGCCGATCTCTATCTCGCCAAGGGTGACTACGCGGCCGCCGAGCGCGTGCTGGGCCGCGCCAGGGACCGGCACCCCGACGACACCGGCCTGCTGAGCCGGCTCGGCGTGCTCCACAGCCGCCGCGGGCGTCCGGACCTCGCGCTGCCGGAGCTGGAGCAGCTCGTCCGCCGCGATCCGACGCAGCTCGAGGCCAAGGCAGAGCTCGGCTCGCTCTACTACCGGGGCGGTGATTCGGACACCGCGATGAAGCTCCTGCGGAGCGTGCTCGCGACCGACAGCCGCCAGCCGCTGGCCCACATGTACCTGGGCCAGGTGCTCTTCGAGCGCGGGCAGCCGGCGGAGGCGGAGAAGGCGTTCCGCGCCAGCCTCGCGGTGGACCCGACCTTTGCCGCGCCGCACTTCTACCTCGGCCAGCTCTACGAGTCGCAGGACCGGAAGCGGGACGCGCTCCGCGAGTACCGCGAGGCCGTGGCTCGCCAGTCGGACCTCAGCGAGGCGGCCAGCGCGGTGAAGCGCCTCGAGTCCCAGGTCGCCGCCGACGTGCCGACGGGCAACGCCGCGCGCCAGGCCCGCTGACGCCGGTTCCGGCCAGACCAGGGAGCAGCGTCAGGACTGCGCCGCGTTTCGCGTCGACTTGCGGAAGATGAGGAAGCGCATCGCCAGGAGCTGACCGATGCTGAAGACCAGCACGTCGGCGATGAGCTTCGCGAGCACCACCTGGATGTCCAGCCAGTCCGCCAGGATTCCCACCAGCGGCGCGTGGATGGACATGGCGATGAGGGTGGAGATGATGAACTTCACCGCCTGCCCCGTGACCGGCGTGCCCTGTGCGCGGAAGGCGAAGCTGCGGTTCAGGAAGAAGGCGATCGTCGAGCCGATGGCCACGCCGATCGCGGCGCTCACCGGGGTGGGCAGCTTCAAGACCTTCTTGCAGACGACGAGGACACAGATGTCCACCACCGTCGCGAGCGCGCCCACCTGGAGACTGCGTGCCGCCCAGGATCGCATCACCCGCTGCACGAGTGCCCGGAACGACGAGCGGCCGTAGCCGAGCCACCGCTGGGAGAGGTGATCTCTGTTCTCGCCCTGGGCCGTGCTCACGCGCCGCCCTCCGGCAGAGTCGCGACCTTGGCGGCTACCGGCGACCTCCGCCGCCGCCATGCCCACCACCTCCGCCGCCGGAGTGCCCACCGCCGCCACCGCCGCTGCTGTGCGAACCGGAGGAGCCGCCACCGCCGCTCCGCGGACCTCCGCCGTAGCTGCCGTGCGAGGGAGCGGAGAAGCTTCGGGAGCCACCGCCACCGAAGCCCGAGGACGGCGCCGAGAAGCTGCGCGGCGCCCCGGCGAATCCACCCCCCGACGGCGCAGAGAAGCTGCGCGTCGACGGGCCGGCGAAGGTGCGCGGGCCGGGATACGACGGCGACCCGGACCGCTGCTGAGGGTTGTAGTACCCGAGCGAGCGCGGGCGAGGCCCCGGCGCGGACGGACCGGACGGAGGGCTCGGCGTCGGACGCGGCGCCGGCGCCGGCGTGCCGCCGCCGGGAGACGAGCCTCCGCGCCACGGGTTCGGGGCCGGACTGCCGCCGGGGGGTGCCCCGCCTCGCCAGGGGCTCGGTGACCCCGAGGGAGAGGGCCGGGCCGGACCGACACCCGGGAAGGGCTGGCCAGGCCTGGGCGCGAGCGCCCCGGGTGCCAGTCCCCGCGAGGGCGGAAGGACCGGCTGCACGCGCCCCGGCGCGGGCGGGGTGAAGCCCGTCACCCGGGGAACCGGCCGCCCCACGGCGTGCTCCACCTGCGGCACGGGCGGACCGGCGTACCAGCGCGCGCGTCCGTAGCTCACCGCCTGGTGCACGGGCACCGTGGCCGCGTAGGCGGAGTGGATGCGGTCCACCGGCAAGCGGTAAGCCCACACGTCGCGGTAGATGAAGACGTTGCTCGGGACGAAGCACCAGTAGGGCCGCCAGGGCTGGACCACCACCGCGTAGCCCACCGGGGGCAGCGGCGCCCAGCCGATGTAGCCACCGCCGAACCTCCAGTCGACCCAGGCGGGAGCCCAGACGGTGCCCGGATACCAGACCCAGCCCCAGGAGGGCGTCAGGGCCCAGCGGCCGTAGTGGAAGGGGGCCCAGCCCCAGGGGTAGTCGCTCTCCCAGGTCCAGCCATAGTCCGAGTAGACCCAGTGGCCGCCGGTCGCGTACGGCTGGAAATCCTCGCCGACCACGTCCGGGTCCGGCCGCCAGGCGCGCCCGTCGTTGGGGCCCTCGCCGGTGTCCACCCACTGACCATAGGGACCGAGCGTCTCGTCGAGGGTGGTGACGTCCATGTCCCCCTCGGGCTGGGGGATGGGCTCGTCCTGCGCGAGGGCGGCGGTCGAGGCGGCGAGCGGACCCCAGAAGAGGGCCGCTCCGAGCACCGCCACCAGTCGTGCGCGCCTCGCCATCTGCCCGGCAATCCTTCCCTGCTCGACCGACCCCGGCAAGGAGCCGACCGTGCCGCTTGCCTGGACGCAGAACCCACGGAACTTATTCACGGGCCGGGCGCGCCCTGCTCCCCGGCCGTCCTGCTCAATCCTCGAGGAAGCTGTGCTCCCGAGAGACCGTCTTTCCCGACTCGATCTCCACCGTCCAGGGGTGGACCTTCTTTCCGTTCTGGAGGCGCAGGGTGTGGGTGCCCGGCGCCAGGGTGAACTTCCGGCTCCCCTCCACGTCGCCGGCGAACTTCCCGTCCACGAAGAGCTTTCCCCAGGGCTGGGCCTTCACCAGGAGGAAGCCGGGAGCCGCCGGCGGGGGGGCCGGCTCGGCCCGGGGCGGCTGGGGCGCCGCAGGAACACGCACCTCGGGGGCAGGAGGCACGGCGACGGGCGCGGGGGGAGCGGGGAGCGCGGGGGCGGCGGCCTGCTGCGCCGGGGCGTCGGTCCGGGGCTCGGTGCGCCCGGCGAGGAAGGCGACGGCGCCGACGCCGAGGAGCACCGAGAGACCCACGAGGGCGAGCGCCATCCGCCTGCGCCGCGCGCCCATCTGCGCGGCGAGGGCGCGCAGCTCCTCGGCCGGCGCCTCGGTGACGACGCTCTGCCGCGCTCCGGGCGCCGTGGCCTGCGACGAGCGCCGGCGCGACGGCGTGCGCGTCGGCGCGAGCGCGTCCTCGTCGAGGACGGGAGGCATCGACCCGGAGGGCGCGGTCTTCTGCAAGAGACGGCCCTCGGCACGGGTGCCGCGCAGCCCGGCGCTCGCGGCCGTCGCATGCGGCCCGGAGACGGTGGGCCCCACCCCCGTGACGAGCTGGAGCGGCCCGACCGGGTCCGAGTCCTCCTCCCGCGCCGCCTCCTCCGGGAACAGCGTGCGGATGAACAGCCCCACGTCGGTGTCCTCGGGCGCCCGCGTCGCGCCGATGACGTAGGTGAGCAGCCGGCGCTCCAGCTCCCCGGCGTTCTGGAAGCGGCGGAGCGGATCGCGCTGCAGCACGGTCATCACCACCGCGGCCAGGGCCGGGTCCACCGCCGGGGTCAGCGTCGACGGCGACGTGATCTCCCGCTCCTGCACCGCGCGCAGCACCGCCACGTCGCTGTCGCCGTCGAAGAGGCGACTTCCCGTCAGCAGCTCCCAGAGAGTGATGCCCAGGGCGAAGAGGTCGGTCCGGGCGTCGACGGGGTCGCCCCGCGCCTGCTCCGGCGCCATGTACGCGAACTTCCCCTTCAGCATCCCGGCAGTGCTGGCCCGGTTGCTCGCCTTCGCGATGCCGAAGTCGGTGAGCTTCACCGCCCCCTCGAAGGAGATGAGGACGTTGTGGGGCGTGACGTCGCGGTGGACGAGGCCCAGCGGCTGTCCGTGGTCGGTGAGGCGGTGCGCGTAGGCCAGGCCGCGGGCCACCTCGAGGCAGACCTGTGCGGCGAGCACCGGCGGGAAGGGGCGATTGACGAGCCGCGCGCGGCGGTGCAGCTCGGCGAGCGACTTCCCCCGGACGTACTCCATCGCCAGGTAGTAGCTGTCCTCGTGGCGGTCGAAGTCGAAGATGTGGACCACGTTGGCGTGGTTCAGCTTCGAGGCGACGCGGGCCTCGGCGATGAACATCTGGACGAAGCTCGGGTCGTCCGCGAGGGCCGAGCGGATCCGCTTGATGACCACCTGCTTCTCGAAGCCCTCCGGCCCGTGGGACTGGGCGAGGAAGATCTCCGCCATCCCGCCCTCGGCGAGCTTGCGCCGGATGACGTACCGGCCGACGGGAGTACCGGGTGCGAGGGACACGGGAGGCGCGGGCAGACTACCCCGGCGCGCGGGGGTGCGTCTCGGCCCGGCCCGGAGCTCGGTGTCGCGCCAGACCTGACAGGGGCGTCTACTCTCGCCGCGCGCCGTCGGGTGGCGGCAGCCGGTGGCGCGCGCGGGTGAGCATGTGGACGGTCACCGGGTAGAGCTGCTCCTCGGTGTAGAGGCGCCGCGAGTGCCCGCGGGCGTGCGTCGCCGGCGGGCGCTCCAGCCACGCGATGATGCGCACCGGTCCGTGATGCGCGAAGGGGGCGAGCACCTCGGGAGGACACTGGCGGAGGTAGCGGCGGAGGAGCGGGCGAAAGCTGCGCGAGAACTTCCGGCCCAGCCGGGCGTGGCGGCGCCCCGCGTCCAGGGTGCCATCGAAGGCGGGGCTCACGTGGTACAGCTCGTGGAGCAGGGTCTCGATGCGCT
>CAZDSB010000130.1:0-10209 GCA_964507515.1 uncultured Myxococcaceae bacterium | reverse complement strand
TTACGCCGCCGCCGCGTGGACGTCGGACGGCGTGGTCTGGCGCGCGATGGTCGGGCTGATCAACCCGGCCTCTCAGTTCTACATCCGGAACTCGATGGGGCTGCGCCACCTCGGTGCCTCCCTGCTCGATGTGGCGCTCTCGCTCCTCGGCTGGGCGATGGTGCTCGCCGGCACCAGATGGCTCGCGGGTCCGGGCGGCCGGAGCTCACGCGGCCGGTGGGCCCTCCCGCTCGTCGGGATCGTGCTCCTCGTGCTCCCGGCCTTCGTGTTCGAGCGGATCTTCTTCCGGGGCGCGCCGTTCCTGCTCGCCGGCGGCCTGGCGTGGATCCTGAGGGCGCGGATCCGCGAGGGCCCGGGCGCGCTCGCGGGACGCTGGCGCGAGCACCTCGTGGTCTGGGCATTCGCGCTCGCGGCGCTTCCGCGGATCCTCCTCCGCGCCGGCGTGGACCACTACGGCTTCTATCTGCTCTCCCCCACCTTCGTGTGCCTGGCGATCGGGATGACCGCGTACCTCGGACGTCGCACCGGGCAGCCGCCGTCGCCGGACGTCCGCGGCCTCAGCGCCTCGATGGTGCTCGCGGGCGTGGCGCTCGGAACGGCCGTCGTCTCCTATCCGCAGCTCACCCGGGCCGTGACCGAGCTGAGGACGGCGCGGGTCCACCGCCTGGTGGACGCAGGCGGCCCGGAGGCGAGCTTCGTTCCTCTCCTGAGCCGCCTTCCTCCGGGCACCGTGTGCGCGGCAGTCCCCGAGGGAGCGGGGATCATCTTCGCCTCCGGGCTGACCCCTCCCTCCGACGGGATGACCTCGTACCTCCCGATGATCCTCGAGGAGCCGGGTGTCCAGGGGAAGGTCCTCGAGGCCTGGAAGCGAGCTCCGCCGGACGTGATCTTCTCCTGGGACGAGGACCAGAGACGGGTGTTCGGGTACGCCGGCTTCGGCCTGGACTACGGGCTCGATCTCGCGCGCTGGATCTCCGAGCACTACGAGGCCTCGGCGGATGCGCGGGTGGGCCGTGCGACGCTGCTGGTCCGCCGCCGCAGTCACTGAACCGGCAGCCGCGGTCAGCGCTTTTCGGGCCCGGCAGCCGAGAAGAGCAGCTGGTACCGAGCCACGAGCGGATGGGTGCTGGCGGCCCAGGGCCTGGGATCGTCCTCGCCACCGACGCTCATCACCTGCACCCAAAGCGGCTCGCGCACGCCGTAAGTCAGCGCGATGGAGGTGGCCACCGAGACGACCGCGAGGGCGAGCACCGGAGCGCGGAACGGACGCCGTCGCCACGTCTCGCGGAGGCCGCAGGCCATCGAGATGCCGAGGATGGGCAGGCCATCGGAGAGCATCCGGTTCCCCGCCGAGGATCCTCCCCACCACGAGTGCCAGTGCCCCATCACGCAGACGAAGGCCGCCAGCGCGATCCCGAGCGGGGCGAACCACCGCGGCGAGCCGGCGCGCCCGGCGCGAACCAGCGCGACGACGGACAAGAGCACCACCGGCGCGTGGAGGAGTAGGCCGCGACCCGGGCTGATCAGGAGGCCCGGCACACCGATCCACAGCGGCGTGGTCCAGCCCTCCGAGGCCTCCGTCCCGTAGCCGGTCGCGAGCGGCGAGCCGAAGACCCGCCACTGGTACAGGGCCAGGAGCAGCACCGGAATGGCGGCGACGGCGGCCATCCACCCCACCGCACGCGGGCGCACCTGCCAGAGCGCGGCGGCGAAACCCACGGCGAGCACCGCGTCGACCGGGCGACAGGCGAGAGCCACGCCGATTCCCGCCCCGGCCAGGAGTCCCGTCTTCCACGCGGGGGCGCCGGCGCCGGTGAGAGCGAGCACGGCCAGGGAGAACCCCAGCGCGGCGCCGGTATGGAGCCAGAGCGTCTGTCCCAGGACCGAGAGCACGGGCGTTCCCAGCACGTAGAGGACCGTCGTGGCCGCGGCGAAGCGCTGGCCCACGAGGCGTGCGCTCGCGGCATGGACGCAGGCGACGCCGAACGCCGTGAGGATCGCGGCCGCGAGCTTGCCCAGATGGAAGACCTCGTCCATCCGCGTGTCGAAGCGCCCGAGAGCCGCCGGGAGGTACACCGGCGTCGCGAGGACGCCCATGGCCGGCGAGTACTTCGAGGCGAGACGATTCCCGCTCCTGACCAGCTCGTAGGGAAGCGTGTCCGCCGAGACGGCGAGCAGCGGCTGGTCGACGACGCTGCCCTCGAACGTCAGTCTCCCCTCGCGGACCAGGGTGAACGGCAGGAGCGTCGCCGGGACGGTGTCATGGGTCGGGAAGGGGCCGAGGTTGGAGAGCAGGACTGCCAGGGTGAGGCCGGCGACCGCCGCCGGTAGGCCCAGCGGGTGCCTGAGCATGCCTGCCGCGATTCCGGCGACGGCGGCCGAAACGGCTGCGAGCGCCGCTTCCGCCTCGACGGCGGCCCCACCGGGGAGGAGCCGTCCGGGGCCGAGCAGCGGGACCGGCCCCACCAGCATCCAGCGGAGCACGTCGAGCAGCAGCAGGACAGCCGCCGCCGCGGCCACCGCGGCGAGCAGGCGTCGCCCGATGGGACGCGCCGGACGCACCACCTCGGCTTCGAGCATCGGCCCTGTCCTACCCGGGAAAGGGCAGAACCGTCGATGGCGGCGAACGCGGAGGCTCGGAGCGCCACCCCCCGGCGGAGGCTGAGGCCCCATCGTCGGCCGGGCGCGCGTGGGGCGGCCCGGCGCCGACTGCTCAGTCGTCGTCGTGGCCGTGATGCCCGTCGTCCTCGCCGTCGAACGAGACCTTCGAGATGGTGTAGCGCGAGACCTGCGCGGTCCACTCCGAGTCCGGCGTCGTGAAGTCTGGGCTGAAGATCCGGAGATCGAGCGCGAGGTTGGTCACGAGGAGACCCCCGCGGAAGAAGCGGATGCTCGCGGGGAAGAGCAGCCCCTCGGGAGAGCCGTGGTGGATCGCGCCGCCGAAGTCCCCGAGCTTCGCGATCGCCTTGCCCGAGGGGTCGAGGACAACGACGTCGTCCGACTGGTTCTCGACCACCCAGACGTTGTCGTGCGCGTCCACGAGCAGGCCGTCGGCGCCGTTGAGGGCCTGCGCGAAGATCTTCGCCGGGCCACCGGGGTCGTGCCCGACGACGGGGATCTGCACGACGGTGTCGTTTCCGGTGTTGGCGACGAAGAGCGCCGTCTCCGCGCGATTGAACCGGAGGCCGTTGGCCCCGAAGGGCGGGACGCCGATGGTGCGGAGGAGCGCGTCGTCGATCCAGATGGTGGCCACGCCGCCGTTCGGGGGTGCCTTCCAGATGATGCCCTGGGAGCTGTCAGACACGTAGACGTTGCCGGCGTGGTCGAAGGTGAGGTCGTTCAGCCCGGAGCCACCGGGGTGGGGCAGGGCCGCCGGCAGGGTGATGAACGACCGGGCATCTCCGGTCCGCGGGTCGACCGCCAGCACCTGGCCGGCGCCGAAGTCGTTCACCAGGAGGACGCCGGTGTGCGGATGGAAGGCCAGCCCGAGGAGGTGCGGGCTCGAGGGATGGACGGGGACCTGTCGGAGCAGCCGTCCCTTCTCGTCGAAGACGGTGAGCTGGCCGTCGCCGGTCGCGGAGCCGAGGGCGGTGAACCCGAACCCGGTCGCGTAGACGTGGCCTCGCGGACCGATCTCGAGGCCCTCCGGCCCGGAGGAGCCTGGAGGTAGCACGGCAAAGGTGCGGACGCGTCCTCGGTCCCAGGCGTGCGCCGGGGCTGCGAGAAGCAACAGGCCGATGGACAGCAGCGACACCGCTCCACGTGTTCCGCGCATGACTCCTCCCGGGGATGCACGGCCTCCTGGCGAGGCCGGGGCGGGAGGAGAGCGGACGGTCCCCGGAGAGACAACGGCGCTGCTGCAGAAGGCGCCAGCAGGTGGCAATCAGGCGGCGGGGATGTCCGGTAACGACCGGGCGCACGGCATGCCGGGTCAGGTCGCCTGAGGGACCGCGACGTCCCATCGGGAACCGATCCACTGCCCGCGAGCGTTTGCGCTGGCAAGAGTGTTCGCGCCGCGATGGAACCCATCGCACTGCCCCGTCAGCGGAGCGGCGTGACCCGTCCGAGCCGGAGTGACAGCGGCCACCGCACCAGTCGCTCGCGCGACGGATCGCCCCAGGCCGCACGGAGCGCCTCGCCGAATCGCTCGAGGTCCTCGCCCCGGCCCGCCTTCTTCAGCGACTGCACCGCGGACCACGTCCCGAGGTAGCCGAGCATCTGGTCCGCGTTCCATCGGTGCTCGAGCGCGAGCGGCGGCGCCTCCACCGGCTCGAACGGGAACGGGAGCGAGCGGTACCCCTCCTCGACCAGCTTGCGCTCCGGCGGCCAGTGCCCCTCGAGCGTGTGCCAGTAGAAGCGCTCCACCAGGCCCTCGATCTCGGGGTCCACCGTCATCACCGCGTAGGTGACCAGCGCGACGAGCCCGCCCGGCCGCGCCACCCGCCGCACCTCGCGGTAGTACGCGTCGAGTTCGAACCAGTGCGCCGCCTGTGCCGCCACCGCGCAGTCCACGCTGCCATCGGGAAGCCCGCTGAGCTCGGCCGGCGCGACGGCGTAGCGGACACGCGCGTGACCCACGGCGTGCGCGATCTGGGCAGCGCTCGCATCCGTCGCGACCACCTGGTCGAACGCCTCCGCCAGCACGACGGAGAGCTGCCCCGAGCCGCAGCCCGCGTCCCAGACCAGGGAGTGACCCGGCGAGCGCGCCGCCAGCGCGTCCGCCACGCCGCGCGGATACACCGGGCGGTGAGCCGCGTACCCGGTCGCGGCGACGGAGAAGTGATCCTTGAACGTCACAGCTGCAGCTCCCAGGTCTCGGCGCTCAGTCCAGTGCCGAAGGAGGTGTTGGGCGCCTCGGAGACCTTCACGTAGCCCGCCCGCGCGTAGATCGCACGTGCCGCGTCGAGGACCGACTGGGTCCACAGCGTCACCCGCCGGTACCCGGCCGCGCGCGCGAAGCGGGTGCAGACGTCGACCAGAGCCCGGCCGACCCCCAGCCCACGGGCCTCCGGGTTCACCAGCAGCAGTCGGAGCCGCGCCAAGCCCTCCCGCTCGGGATGGCGGACGAGCATCACCGAGCCCACGCGCTGCCCGTCCACCTCCGCAATCCAGCACGCCTCTGTCGCCGGGTCGTGCGCCTGCGCAAACTCCGCGAGCACACGGGCCACGATCGCCTCGAACGGTGCCCCCCAGCCGTATTCCGCGACGTACACGGCGCCGTGCCGCTCGAGGATCCACCCGAGGTCTCCCGGGCGGTGTGTCCGGATCAGCACCGTCGGGGCACCGACCCGGGGCTCCAGGAGGCGCCTCACGTCACCGAGTGCGCGCACCAGCTCGTCGCGCGGTCCGTCGGCGAATCCTCGCAGCAGCTCGGAGACCTGGACCGTCGCCTTCCGGTCCAGGCGAGTGAAGGCGCGACGCCCCGCGGGAGTGAGTCGCAGGACCGATGCGCGCCGGTCCTCGGCCGACCGCTCTCTCCGCACCAGCCCGCGCCTGCGGAGCCCGGCCAGCATCCGGCTCAGGTGGCCCGGATCGAGATCGAGGGACCGAGCCAGCGCGGCGGCGGACAGGGAAGGACGCTGCGCGAGCTCGTAGAGGACCCTGACCTCGCCGAGTGAGTGCTCGCTGCCGAGGTGCTGCTGGTCGAGGAGGCCAAAACGGCGCGTGTAGGCACGGTTGAACCCCCGGACCGCGGCCACGGCTTCAGGGAGGGGAAGCATGGTTGTAGCAGACAAGCGAATCGTTGCCACAGTCAATGATGCAAGCACCTTCGAGAAGGGGTCTCGACTACCGCGACGCGTGCGGGCCGTCGGCCCGCACGCTCACCGCGAGCTCGCCCCGGGGCACGGACGGGTCGACCAGCGTGGCCGCATCCCCGTGCGCCTCGACCGCGAGCGCATCACCACTTCCCAGCAGCCCCGCGAGCTCCTGCGCCGACGGCCACCGCCCCTGCTCCGCCCGGAACAGGTCCGCCGCGATCGCTCCTCGCAGCAACCGCAACTGCGCCCGCCCCCGCGAATCGGTGCGCGCCGCGCGCCCGAGCTGCGGAAGCGCGAAGGTCGCCCTCCGGTTGAGCCACGGCTTCTCCCCCGCTGCGATCACGTCCAGTCGATCGGCCCGCTCGGGCATCGGCAGCGCGGCGGCCCGGACCGCCTCCGCCAGGCGCGCGTCGATCCGGTGCCAGGCGTCCCCGAGCGCCAGCGTGAAGCGCCAGTCGGTCCGTCCCGCGGGCGCGTTCTCCCGCGCCCAGGTCGCCACCTCCGGCGGCAGACCCGCCACCCCACCGAGGTACGGCGCGAAGGCCTGTCCCCGGGCGCCCAGCGCGTACTCGCGCATCACCGCTTCCAGCGACGGCGTTCCCTCCTCCACCCGCCTCAGCGCGTCGGCGGCCAGCCGCTTCACCTCGGCGGGAGCGCCGTCGAACGCCGCCGTGCAGGGCCGGAACGCCACCTCCTCCACCGCCACCGCCGGGAGCCGGCCGGCGAGCCCGGTGCCCCAGGACGCATCCCGGGCCAGCGACTGGAGGTCCACGCACGCCCGCCCCGCCCCCGCGAAGTCTCCGTCCGCCAGCAGCTGCCTGATCCGGAGCGCCCCGAGCTTCGCCGCGTAGGGCAACGTGGACCACCCGCGCGGACTCCCCGCCGGCGCCGGCTCGTCGAGCGTTCCGAGCCCCGGCGGCGGCCCCGCCTCCACTGCGTGCGTCGCCGCGAGCAGCGCCTCGAGTGCCGCCGTTCCGGCCTGGAGCTCACGACGGCAGGAGGGCGACAGCGACGCGAAGGACTGCTCACCTTCCCGGACCGCCCGGCACAGCTCCACGTCCGCCGACGTCCCCTCGAGGGCAGTGAGCACATCCCACGGCGCCGCGGCCTGCTTTCCGAACGTTCCAGGCACGGCTGGCGTGACCTGCGCCGGCCGCCGAAAGCGCGCCGCGGCCCGGTCGGCGAGGTCTCTCCGCAGCGCCCCGGCCGGCCCGGCGGTCGACGTCCGCCAGAGAGCGACCGCCAGCAGCAGCCCCACCGCCGCCACCGCCACCAGCACCCAGAGGCTCCGCCGTCCTTTCCACCGCATCGGGCGACGCACAGTGCCAGAGCACGACGCCGAGCGTCGACCTCGGACCTCGCGCTCGCCTCTCCGCCGGCCGCTGCACGGCCCCCACCCGGTGGCTGCTTGCCGCCTGGGGCCGAGGCCGCCCTGCAGCCTCCCAGTTGCATGACGCTGGAAAAGCGAGGGCCCGCCCGGCGCGCGCCGGACAGGCCCTCTTTGGCCCGTCAGGGACGCCGCCCGGGTCGCTGTGCCCGGACGGCGGACCTCCGGATTCTCTCTAGGCGCTCATCGGCTCGGGCTTGGGCTTCTGCAGCGGCTGCTGCAGCGGCCCACGCGTGACCTCGTACTGCTTGAGCAGACGGCGGAAGTTGCTGCGGTCGACGCCCGCGGCGCGTGCGGCGCTGGAGACGTTGTGCCCGCTCTTCTCCAGCAGCGCCGACAGGTAACGCCGCTCGAAGGCACGCATCGCCAGACGCTTCGCCTCGGCGTAGGGGAGGTGCGCGAGGCTGAGCACCTCGACGTCCCCACCACCGCCCGGCGACTCGCGGAGCTGCTGCGGCAGGTCCTCCACCTCCACCACCTCACGCGAGGTGAGCACCACCGCGCGCTCGATGACGTTCTCCAGCTCGCGGACGTTGCCCATCCAGCGGTGGCAGACCAGCGCCTCCATCGCCTGGGGCGAGATGCCGGTGACCTTCTTGCCCATCTTCCCGGCGTACAGGCGCAGGAAGTGGCCGGCGAGCAGCGGGACGTCCTCGGGGCGGTCACGCAGCGGCGGAAGCGCCACGGTGATGACGTTCAGCCGGTAGAAGAGGTCCTCGCGGAACTTGCCCTGGTCCTTCGCCCGGTTCAGGTCGATGTTGCTCGCCGCGATGACCCGGACGTCCACCTTGATGGTCTCGTTCGCGCCGACTCGCTTCACCTCGCCCTCCTGGAGGACGCGGAGGAGGCGGACCTGCGTCGCCGGCGGCACGTCGCCGATCTCGTCGAGGAAGATGGTCCCGCCGTCGGCGGCCTCGAAGAGACCCTTCTTGTTGCCGGTGGCGCCGGTGAAGCTGCCCTTCACGTGCCCGAAGAGCTCGGACTCGAGCAAGGTCTCGGTCAGGGCCGAGCAGTTCACGGCGATGAAGGGCTTGTCCTTGCGCGGGCTCCGGTAGTGGATGGCCCGGGCGACGAGCTCCTTCCCGGTGCCGCTCTCGCCCTGGATGAGGACGGTGGCGCTGGAGTAGCTGACCGTCTCGACCAGCTTGAAGACCGCGCGCATGTGGGACGACTGCCCGATGAGGTCCTCGAACTGACCCTTGACGCTGAGCTGCTCCTCCAGGACGCGGGTGCGGTCCTTCAGCTGCTTCCGCTCCAGCGCCTTGGCGACGGTGAGACTCACCTCGTCGATGTTGGAGAAGGGCTTGGTCAGGTAGTCGTAGGCGCCAGCCTTCACCGCCTCGACTGCCGTCTCCACCGTCGCGAAGGCGGTCATCATCACCACCTCCACGTCCGGCCGGGACTGCTTCATGGCCCGGAGCAGATCCATGCCGGAGAGGTGCGGCATCCGGATGTCCAGCACCGCGACGTCGACCGTCGGGTCCTTGGAGGCAGCGAGGCCCTCCACGGCATCGTCGATGGCGACGACGGTGTAGCCCTCTCGTTGAAGTATCTCGGTGACGGCGCGGAGGACGACCTTGTCGTCATCCACGACCAGAATCTTGCCAGGGCGCTTGCTCATCAGTTCCTCACGGAAGGGAAAGACGTCGGGGGAATGGGAAGAAGGACGGTGAAGGTGGAGCCCTCGCCGGGTGCGCTCTGCACCTCGAAGCGGCCGCCGTGGTCCTGGACGATGCGGTAGGCGATCGCCAGGCCGAGCCCGGTGCCTTGACCCGGCGGCTTGGTGGTGAAGGACGGCTCGAAGATGCGCGGGAGCACCGAGGGCTCGATGCCGCTGCCGGTGTCCCGGACGCTGAAGAAGACGTGGGTGTCGCGCCGGCCGGTGCTCACCGCGAGGGTCCCCGCGTTGCCCTCGAGCGCGTAGAGCCCGTTCTGCAGGAGGTTCAGCAGCACCTGGCCCATCTGACCCGTGTCGCCGATGACCGGCGGGAGGTCCGGATCGGTCCTGACCTCCAGGCTCGCGTGCGGCGACTTCTTCAGCTGGGCGCTGAAGAGGAAGGCGGCGTCGTCCACGCAACGGTTGAGCTCGAAGGGGCGGCGATCGCCCTCCGTCGATCGACGGCTGAACTGGAGCAGGCTCTCGACGATGCGCTTGCAGCGCAGCGCGGACTCCTCGATGAGCTGCAGCGACTCGACGTCGCTCTTCGCCCGGCCCACGTCACGCTTCATCAGCTGCGCGAAGGTGAGGATGCCGGCCAGCGGGTTGTTGATCTCGTGCGCGACACCGCCGGCGAGCTGACCCACCGCGGCCATCTTCTCGGTCTCGACCAGCCGCGCGGTCATCGTCCGCTCGTCGGTCACGTCGCGGTACGCGCACACCGCCTGCCCCTCCTCCGCCATGGGGTAGACGTCGAGCACGTAGATTCTTCCCTTGTGCTCGATCTCGGCCCGCCCCTCCTTGCCGCTGGAGATGGCGGTCTTCATCGGGCAGCCCGTGCACGGGGTGTCCCGGCCGAAGAGGAACTGGTGGCAGGGGGGATTCTGGCCCAGCCCCTGGACCGGGCGGCCCGCCACCCGCGCGTAGGCGACGTTCGCCCGCCGGACGGAGTGGTCCGAGCGCCGCACGACCGCGAGGGGAAGGTCCAGCGAGTCGAAGGACAGCTCCCACTCGCGCTTGGCCACCACCAGGAGGCGGGTGCGCTGCTGCACGCGCTCCTCGAGCTCGGCGTTCAGCGCGCGCAGCTCCTCGTTCTGGGCCCGGGTCACTTCCTGGAGCCGGGCGTTCTCGGCGTGGACCGCGTACTGCTCGAACGCGCTCTGCACGGTGAGGAGGAGGGCCGAGTCGTTCCAGGGCTTGGCGATGAAGCGGAAGATCTCGGAGCGGTTGATGGCCTCCTCGATGGCCCGCTGGTCCGCGTGCCCGGTGAGCATGATCCGCTGCGCGAGCGGAACGCGCTCCTTGACGTGCAGCAGGAAGTCGGCCCCGTTCATGCCGGGCAGCCGGAAGTCCGAGATGACGACCTCGGGGGTGAACTGCTCGAGGATCTTGAGACCCCGCTCGCC
>CAZDSB010000129.1:0-13229 GCA_964507515.1 uncultured Myxococcaceae bacterium | reverse complement strand
TGGGCGAGGACGGCGAGGACGAGCAACGAGACGACGGGCACGGCACCCCCGAACGGATGTCGGGGGGAAGGTAGTCAGCGGTCCCGGGGTCGGTAGCCCTGCCGGAGAGTGTCGAACACCGGCGGGACCGTCAGACGCCTCGGACGGCGGCCCTCAGCGCGGTCAGATGAGACCGCGGGCGCGGCGGATCTGCTCGACCGTCTTGTTGTACTCGATGTCGAAGGCGCTCGTGCCTTCCTGCAGGTGCTTCAGGCGCGCCCGGGCCTCGCGGTCGATCTCCTCGTCGACGTCGAGGTGCTTCTTCATCACCGCGAAGATCTTCTGCCGGATCACGTTGTCCGCGGCGAAGACCTCCTCGACGTTCCGGCTGATGAGGAGGAACTCGATCATCTGGTTGATGACGTACTCGATCCCCTCGTCGCCCATCTTGAAGCCACGGACGTCGGCCATCTCGCGCTTCACCTGATTGAACTTGCTGTAGTCGTAGCCCCGGCGCTCGAGTGCCTCCCGGGTCGCCTGGTTCACCCGCTCCTCGTTGGTGAGGTACTCGCGCATGATGGCCGAGAGGTCCATCTCGGCATCGGCGATCCGCATCGGCTCGACCTCGATGTCCCCGTCCTGCATCAGCAGCTGGATCGTCTCGCGGGAGATGACGGGAATCACCTTGGGATAAAGCCTCATAAGCCTTCCTGGGGTACTGGGTACGGGCCGTGCCCCCGAAGATTGACGGCCGGCGCTACTCGTGGAAGCCCCCGCTATACCTCACCGGGGTGGTCGCGCCGCAACGAAAACCGAGAATTTTTTCGGGGGCGTCAGCAGGCGGGCGGTCGAGCCGGAAGCGTCCGTCGGCAGCGTTTTCCCCGGTTCAGTCGCGGCCGAATCCGTCGTCCAGCCCCGTCGCTAGACAGGAACTGCAGGAGGGACACCAGTCCCTCCGGCCCGTCCGATGGCGGCCCACCCGTTCCTTCCTGCAGGTCCTTGAGGCGGGCCCGGGCCTCGCGCTCGATCTCCGCGTCGACGTCTAGGTGCTTCTTCATCACCGCAAAGATCTTCTGCCGGAGCACGTCGTCCCCTGCGAAGACCTCCTCGACGTTCCGGCTGGCGAGGAGGAACTCGACCATCTCGCTGATGACGTACTCGATCCCCTCGTCGCCCATCTTGAAGCCGCGGACGTCCGCCATCTCCCTCTTGACCTGGTTGAACCTGCTGTCGTCGTACCCTCGGCGGTGGAGCGTCTCCCGCGTGGCCTGATTCACCCGCTCCTCGTTGGTGAGGTACTCGCGCATGATGGCCGAGAGGTCCATCTTTGCATCGGCGATCCGGACCGGCTCGACCTCGATGTCCCCGTCCTGCATCAGCAGCCGGATCGTCTCTCGTGAGATGGCGGGAATGACTTTGGGGTGAAGCCTCATGAGCGGATGGCGGCGGCGAGTGACAACGCAGGAGGCCGCTCCTTGCGGTCCGGGTCGGGGTCGTCGGGCGTCTCTCCGCGTGCCACCTCCCACGCCCGGACCTCCGCCGGGAGCCCACTCGCCGGTGCTGCGCCGCCGGGACCGGATCCGCCGCCTGGAAGGGAACGCTTCGCGCGCGAGGGACGAGCGATCACCGACAGGATCTTCCGGAGGAGATCGTCCTCGCTCGCCCGGACCTCCTGGACGTCCGGGCTCACCCGGAGGAACCCGACCATCGCCTCGACGACGGAGAGGAATCCCCGCTCGCTCGGCGTCGATCCCTGCAGCAGCCGGGTGTACGTCCGGACCTCGAGGTCGAAGCCCTCGTCCCGGAGCTCACGGCCGACACGTGCCACGCGGCGGAGCGCGTCCTGGCGAAGGAGCGCGAGCCGCATCACGTTGCCCACCTGCCGCTCGAGGGCCGCCACCCGTTCCGGCAGGACCCGGATGTCGTGGTCGAGGACGAGCTGCAACACGACCTCGGATGCGACTTCCTGAACGACGGCGGGATCGACGCGCATGCCAGGCCCCCAGCAGCGAGGACCTTACTCCTCAGACGGTGCCTTCGGGAGGGACCTCCACCGCGGCGGCGTCCTCGAGCGAGGCCTCCCGCACCGTGTCCTCGTCGACCTGTCCGTCGGCCACCTCGCGCCGGAGCTCGCCCTCGGGCGCGTGGAGGTGGGCGTGGATCCGCTCGGCGAGCGTCGTCCCGAGCCCCGCGTGCGCCGCGAGCTCCTCGATGCTCGCCTCGCGGATGCGCTTCAGCGACCCGAATGCCCGCAGCAGCGCCTTCTTCCGTCCCTCGCCGACGCCGGGGATGTCCTCGAGCACGCTCTTGAAGTTCCGGCGCCGCATCAGCTTCTGCTGGTAGGTGATGGCGAAGCGGTGAGCCTCGTCGCGCAGGCGCATGAGCATGAACAGCTCGGGCGAGTTCTGCGGCAGGACGATGGGATCCTTCTTCTCCGGGACGAACACCCGCTCGGGGCTCCGGGCCGAGACCGCCGCGCGGTCGTCCGAGTCGAGCTCGCGCGACTTGGCCAGGCCCACGACGTCGACCGACAGGCCTGCGTCCTTCATCGCCGCCCGGGCCGACGCGAGCTGGCCCTTGCCGCCGTCGATGACCAGGAGGTCCGGCAGATCCGCCGCCTCCGCTCCCCGCCGCAGCCGCCGGCTCAGCACCTCGTACATCGAGGCGAAGTCGTCCTGGGCCTGCACGCTCTTGATGCGGAAGCGGCGGTAGCGCGACCGATCCAGCTCACCCTCGGTCATCGCCACCTGGCTGGCGACGATGGTCGCGCCCTGGAAGTGGGAGATGTCGAAGCACTCCATCCGCCGCGGAACCCGGCTCAGGTGCAGCCTGTCCCGAAGGCGCTCCAGGACGGCCTCTAGCTCGTCCCGGCTCCGGCGCTGATCGAGCAGCGCCTGGCGCGCGTTCGCCGCGCTCATCTCCACCAGGCGCAGCTTCTCTCCCCGCTGCGGAACGAGCACGCGGACGCGCCGGCCACGCTTCTCGGTGAGCAGCTCCGCGAGCGGCTCGACTCCACCCTCGGGCCGGAGCGGCAGGAGCACCTCGTCGGGCAGGACGTTGTCCTCGCCGTAGTAGAGGTTGACGAAGCTCCCCAGCAGCTCCTCGTCGGGGAACTCCTGGCCGGTGAAGGGAAAGCTCTGACCCCCGTTGAGGCGCCCCTGGCGGACGTAGAGGACGTAGACCACGAGGCGATCGGCCTCGCGGTGGTACCCGAAGACGTCCTGATCGACGACCTCGGTGGTGGCGATCTTCTGCCGCTCCAGGGATCGCTCGATTGCAAAGAGTTGGTCCCGGAGCCGCGCGGCTTGCTCGAAGCGAAGCTGCTGGGCCGCTCCCTTCATGCGCGTCCGGAGCGCGTCGATCAGCTCACCGCCCTTCCCTTCCAGGAACAGCGCGACCTCCCGCACCGACTCGGCGTACTCCTCGCGCGAGACGTCGTAGACGCAGGGGGCCGGGCAGCGACCGATCTGATGCAGCAGGCAGGGCCGCTTGCGGTGGTGCAGCACGTGGTCCGAGCAGGTCCGCAGCTGGAAGTAGCGGTTGATGATCCGCAGGGTCTCCCGGATGCTGCTCGCGCTCGCGTAGGGGCCGAAGTACATCGCCCCATCCCGCCTGAAGCGCCGCACCACCTCCAGCCGGGGCCACTCGGCGGCCGGATCCAGCCGCAGGCAGATGAAGTTCTTGTCGTCCTTGAGGAGGACGTTGAACCTCGGCTGGTGGCGCTTGATGAGCTCGTTCTCGAGGAGGAGCGCTTCCTTCTCGTTGCTCACCACCACCGTGTCGAGGTCGGCGAGCCACGACTCGAGGAAGGGGATGAACGCGCGCGTGTCGCTGCTCCGTCCGAAGTAGGAGCGCACCCGCGAGCGGAGATTCACCGCCTTCCCGACGTAGATGACCTCTCCGCGCGAGTCCTTCATGAGGTAGACGCCGGGTGCGGCGGGGAGCCGCTCCAGCTTCTCCTCGAGGGGCTGGGCCGGCATCAGCGCCGCTTCCTGCCCCGCCCGGCGGCCCTCCACCCTGCCTGGGGCTGAGCTCGATCCGCGCCGGCGCCGCGGCGACGGCCGCGCAGCCGTCCTCCGGCGGTGCCCGGACCTTCCTCGCGCTGGACACCCGTCTCGAGCAGCGAGCGCGACGGCGGCTTGAGCCCGAGGTCCATGTCCTTCAGCAGCAGGACCTTGTCCCGCAGCTCGGCGGCACGCTCGAACTCCATCCCGTCCGCAGCCTTGTGCATCTCGGCGGAGTACTCACGGGTGAGCCGGGCGATCTGCTCGGCGGTGAGCAGCTCGTCCTCGGCCGCCTTCGGCAGGGAGATGCCGCCCTCGGAGCGGTAGAGCACCTCGCTGAGGTCGAGGATCGCCTTGTGGACACCCTGGGGCGTGATCCCGTGGTCCTCGTTCCACTTCTCTTGGAGCTCGCGGCGCCGCGCCGTCTCGTCGAGCGCCCGCTGCATCGAGTCAGTCACCTGGTCCGCGTACATGAGGACCCGGCCGTTCTCGTTCCGGGAGGCGCGGCCGATGGTCTGGATGAGGCTCACCTGGCTGCGAAGGAACCCCTCCTTGTCGGCATCGAGGATGGCGACCAGGGACACCTCGGGGATGTCGAGCCCCTCGCGGAGCAGGTTGATGCCCACCAGCACGTCGAACTCTCCCCGGCGGAGGTCGCGGATGATGGCGGTGCGCTCCAGCGCGTCGATGTCCGAGTGCAGGTAGCGGACACGCACGCCGACGTCCGCGAAGTACTCGGTGAGGTCTTCCGCCATGCGCTTGGTGAGCGTGGTCACCAGGACCCGGTCCTTCGCCAGGGCTCGCTGCCGGACCTCCTCGAGGAGGTCCTCCACTTGGTTGCGCGCCGGCCGGACCGAGACCTGGGGATCGGTGAGACCGGTGGGGCGGATGACCTGCTCCACCACCACGCCATGGCTCCGCTGCAGCTCGTATTCGCCCGGGGTCGCGCTGACGTAGACCGCCTGCGGGACCATCGCCTCGAACTCGTCGAACTTCAGCGGTCGGTTGTCGAGGGCGCTCGGGAGGCGGAACCCGTACTCGGCGAGCGTCTCCTTCCGGCTCCGGTCGCCGCGGTACATCGCGCCCAGCTGGGGCAGCGTCTGGTGGCTCTCGTCGAGCATGACCAGGAGGTTCTTCGGGTAGTAGTCGAGGAGACAGGGCGGAGGCTCACCCGCGGCGCGGCCCGAGAGGTGGCGGCTGTAGTTCTCGATGCCGTTGCAGAACCCGACCTGCTCCAGCATCTCGAGGTCGTAGAGCGTCCGCTCCTCGAGCCGCTGCGCCTCGAGCAGCTTGCCGTGAGCGCGGAACCACTGGAGGCGCTCGCGGAGCTCGTCGCGGATGTCGCGGATCGCCCGGGCGCGCTGCTCCTCCTCGGTGACGTAGTGGCTGGCGGGGAAGACGACGATCTTCTCCAGCGCGGCGATCGACTGGCCCCGGAGCGGGTCGAACTCGGTGATGCGCTCCACGGTGTCGCCGAAGAACTCGATCCGGACCGCTCGCTCCTCCTCGTAGGCCGGGAAGACCTCCACGGTGTCACCGCGCACGCGGAACGTTCCGCGGTGGAAGTCGAGGTCGTTGCGCTCGTACTGCGCATCCACCAGCCGCCGCATCAGCACGTCGCGGCCGAGCTCCACGCCCTTCTGCGCCGTGGCGGCCAGCGCCATGTAGCTCCGGGCGGTCCCCAGGCCGTAGATGCAGGAGACCGAGGCGACGATGAGGACGTCGTCGCGGGTGCGCAGCGAGTGGGTGGCCGAGTGGCGCATCCGCTCGATCTCATCGTTGATGAACGAATCCTTCTCGATGTACGTGTCCGACGAGGGGATGTACGCCTCGGGCTGGTAGTAGTCGTAGTAGCTGATGAAGTACTCGACGGCGTTGCGGGGGAAGAGCTCCTTGAACTCGCCGTAGAGCTGGGCGGCCAGGGTCTTGTTGTGCGCGACGACCAGCGTGGGCCGCTGGATCTGGGCCACCACGTTGGCCATGGTGAACGTCTTCCCCGAGCCGGTCACCCCGAGCAGGGTCTGGTGGGTATCGCCGCGGAGCACGCCCTCGACCAGCTCGGCGATGGCCCGCGGCTGGTCTCCCTGCGGTCTGTAGTCGGTGACGAGCTCGAACCCGGGCATGACGATCGGAGGAAGGTAACGCGGCGCCTCAGCGTCCGCTGGCCGGCGTGGGCCCCGGTGGATGCCGGAGCGCATCGAGGGAACGGAGGCGTGGAGCCTCGAACTCGTCCCCCGGGGTCCATGCGGGCAGAGAGGTCGCCTGGGCGACGCTGTAGCCGAGCGCGAACTGCAGCCGGGCGTCCTCGACCGCCCCCGAGAGGTCCCAGTCGGGAGTCAGCTCGTCGGAGGGCTGGTGGTAGCGGGTCTCCTCCCAGGCCTCGCGCTTCTCCCGCCCCCAGCCGGCCGGGCGGCCGCGATAGTCCAGGCCGCTCTCGAAGTACGCCGACGGGACCCCCGCCCGGGCGAAGCTGAACTGGTCGCTCCGGTAGAAGTAGCCGCGGTCGGGGAGCTGATCCGGGCGAAGGACGCGCCCCTGGGTCCGGGCGAGCGCACGGAGCGCGGGATCCAGGTCGGTCTTCCCGAGCCCGATGACGGTGACGTCACGGGTCCGGCCGAAGACGTTCGCCCCGTCGATGTTGATGTCCACGGCGATGCGCCCGAGCGGGACCGGCGGATGGTGCGCGAGGTACTCCGAGCCGAGGAGGCCCTGTTCCTCGGCGGCGACCGCGGCGAAGAGGATGCTCCGCTTCGGCGCCTTCTCGAGGGCGGCATAGGCGCGCGCCACGCTGAGCATCAGCGCCACGCCGGACGCGTTGTCCTCGGCTCCGTTGTAGATGGCGTCCTCGCCGGGCGCGGCATCGGCGCGGATGCCGAGGTGGTCGTGGTGGGCGGTGTAGAGCACGACCTGCGAGGACAGGCGCGGGTCGCTCCCGGGGAGCACGGCGAGCACGTTCGCGGTGTGGGTGCGCTCGATGCGGCTGTCGAACGCGGTGCTCACGCCGATGCCGAGCGGCACGGGCTGGAACTCGCGCCGGTTCGCCGAGCGGACCAGCTCGTCGAGGTTCTTGCCGGCCAGCGCCACGAGCTTGCGGCACGCGTCCTCGGTCACCCATCCGCGGAGGGGAACGCGTCGCTCGGTGGTCGGAACCGAGTACTGCGGCCCGGTCCAGGAGCTGCGCACCACCTGCCACGGGTAGCCGGCGCTGTGGGTGGTGTGGAGGATGATGGCTCCGGCGGCGCCGACGCGCGCGGCCATCTCGTACTTGTAGTCCCACCGGCCGTACCAGAGTCGCGTGCGTCCAGCGAAGAGCGCCGGATCGTCCTCGGGGTCGCTGTTGAGGATGAGCAGCACCTTGCCGCGGAGGTCCTGCTCCTTGAAGTCGTTCCAGGAGAACTCGGCGGCCTGGATCCCGTAGCCGACGAAAACCAGCTCGGCGCGGTCGAGCGCGGTGTGCGCGGACTGGTCGCCGGCGACGGCGATGACCTCGTCCGGATGGCGGAGCACGAGCGAGTCGCGCCCGCGGCTGAACTGGACGCTGTCCGCGTGCCCGTCGACTCCGACGATGTCGAAGGGCTGGAAGAACCCCTGGGTGCCGGCGGGGCGAAGCCCGAGCGCCTCCAGCTCCGAGGCGATGTACGCCTGGGCCAGCGCATCCCCGCGAGTGCCGGGTCCGCGGCCCTCGAACAGGTCGGATGCCAGGAAGCGGACGTGGGCGCGGATGGCGTCGGCGGTGATGGTCCGCTCGGCAGCGGGCGACGTTCTGGCAGGCGGCGCGGCGGCGAGCGCCAGGGCAAGGGCGACGGTGAGCATGGGTCGGTCCCTTCTGCCCCGGGGTGCGGGCCGACGTCCACAGGGGCGGACGGCTGGACTCGACGAGCCGCCGGGCGGGAGACTGCCCGGTGCCCGGGGACGGCCCTGGTCGAGGGGACGATGGCGGACGGCCACGGGCGAGCTCTCCGATGTTCGACGTCGTTCGCGGATGGTCCAGCGCTCCCACGCGACTGAGGCCGGCGCTGGTCGTGTCCGTGTCCGCCCACGTGCTGCTGCTGGCCGGGGCACTCCTCATCTCGCAGCCGGAGCCTCCGCCCGCCAGGGAGGCGGTCGTCCGGGTGCGCATTCCGCAGGGGTCACGCGGCGGCGGTGGAAGCCCGACGACCCCGCCCGCGAGGCCACCCCATCCGGTCGGCCGGAAGGCCCCGGGCACGGTCCGCACCCCCGTGGAGATCTCGCGACCGGTGGACCTGCCGCCGCGCACCGCGGCCGACGATGACGGGAATTCGCCGGGTGCCGACGTGCCGGGGCCAGGAGGCGGTGGTGGCGGGCCGGAGTGCGCGACGCCTCCGTGCGGAGGGGGTCAGGGGGGCCTGGTCGAGGAGGACGTGGTGGCGGAGATGCCGGTGCTGCTCTCGGGACCCGGGGTGACGCTTTCGCCCGAGGCCCGGCGCGCCGGCGTGGAGGGCACCATGCTCGTGCGCTGCGTGATCACCGCCGCCGGCACGGTCGAGGGGTGCGAAGTGCTGAAGGGAGTTCCGCCGGCCGATGCCGCGGTGCTCGCAGCCCTGCGTGCGCGCCAGTACCGGCCGGCGCAGGTGGAGGGGCGCGCCGTCTCGGTGCGGCACCTCTTCTCCATCAAGATCCGGCAGGCGCGCTGAGCGAGCCGCTCAGGGTGTCGGTTCCGGCGGCGGGCCGCCTCCCGGGGCCTCGGGGCAGTGCTTCCGCACGACCGCCAGGAGATCGGCAGCACGGAAGGGCTTCGGCAGGAGGCCGGTGACCCCCGGATAGGTCACCTGCTTCGCGAGCTGGACGTACGCCGAGACGAGCACCACGTGCATCGCCGGCGCGAGGCCTCGAGCCCGGAGCGCGTCGAGGAACTCGAGGCCGTTCATCACCGGCATCATGATGTCGAGCAGCGCGAGGCACGGCGGAGGGCCCTCCTCGAGCAGCTCCAGCGCCTCCAAGCCATCGCCGGCAGACGAGACGCGGACCCACGGCGTCTCGTCCTGGATCAGGGAGACGACCGCCTCACGGATGTCCGGATCGTCCTCGATGACGAGCACGCTCGGCATGGAGGCCGATCCTATCGGCAGTTCGCCAGCAGGAGAACTCGGCGTCGGACGCCCGCCTGCTCCTCGTTGCGCAGGGTCAGGAACGGACCTTCCACTGGGTTCCGGTCGGCCCGTCCCGGAGCTCGACGCCGAGGGCGAGGAGCTCGTCCCGGATCGCGTCGGCCCGGGCGAAGTTCTTCGCCTTCCGGGCCTCCGCGCGCTCGGCGATCAGGGCCTCGATGCGCCCCCGGTCGAGCGCGCGCTGCTGCACCAGCCGATCCCGACGGCGCTCGAGCCAGGAAGCCGGCGGGCTTCCCAGGATCCCCAGGACCGCGCCCATGGTCGGAACGTGTGCGCGCAGTGCCGCGAGCGTACGCAGCACCATCGCCCGGTCGGGGATGGGCGGCTTGTCGAGGAGCTCGTTCAGCTGGGCGAAGAGGCCCGACAGCGCCGCGAGCGCGCCGGCGGTGTTGAAATCGTCGTCCATCGCCTCCTCGAACGCGCGGAGGTGCGCGCCGGGGTCGCCGTGGACCGGACCCGGCTTCGGCTCTCGCCCGCCGAGGCGCTCGTCGACGCGCTGGAGCGTCTCGTAGAAGTAATCGACGCGCCGCTCGGCGTCGGCGAGCGCTTCGTCGGAGAACGCGAGGCCGTTCCGGTAGTGGCTGGCGAGGAAGAAGAGGCGGAGGGCCTCGCCGTCCACCTTGGCCAGCGCGTCCCGGAGACGGACGACGTTCCCCAGGCTCTTCGACATCTTCGCGTTCTCGAGCTCGAGGAAGCCGGCGTGCATCCACATGCGACTCAGCGGCGCGTGGTGCGCCGCCTCCGATTGGGCGATCTCGTTCTCGTGGTGGGGGAAGATCAGGTCGAGCGCACCGCCGTGGATGTCGAAGGTCTTGCCCAGGTACTTCTCGCTCATCGCCGAGCACTCGATGTGCCAGCCCGGGCGACCGCGACCCCACGGGGCGTCCCACGCGGGCTCGCCCGGCTTCTCGGCCTTCCAGAGGGCGAAGTCGAGCGGCTCGCGCTTGAGCTCGCCCGGCGTCACTCGCTCGCCGGCGCGCAGGTCGTCGAGGTTGCGGCGCGAGAGCTTCGCGTACTCGGGCCAGCGCGAGACCTGGAAGTAGACGTCCCCGCCCGCCGTGTAGGCGACGCCCTGGTCGAGGAGGGTCTGGATGAGCGCGCGGATCTCCGGGATGACCTGGGTCACGCGGGGCGCGACGTCGGGAGGCAGCAGACCGAGCCCACGGGCGTCCTCCTCGAAGGCCTGCACGAAGCGCTCGGCGAGCGCGGCGGGGTCCTCCCCTGTCTCCCGGGCGGCGTTGATGATCTTGTCGTCGACGTCCGTGTAGTTGCGGACGTACGAGACCCGGTAGCCGCGGTGGCGCAGGTAACGCACTACGACGTCGAAGATCGTGAAGGTCCGGGCGTTTCCGATGTGTACCCACGAGTAGACGGTGGGACCACACACGTACAGACGCACTTCACCGGGGTGGAGTGGCTCGAGGGGTTCCTTGCGACGGGTCAGCGTGTTGTAGACGGACAGCGCAGGGAGGCTGTGGGTGGACACGGGAGTGGCGCGGGGATTCGAGGAACGTGACATCATGGCACGGCCGGGGCATGAGGGACCCCGCGAACGAGCATGGCGCCATCCAACCCCAAGCGACCTCCGCGGCGACCTCCTCCGGAGGATGGGACGAAGGACAGCGAGGACACCGGCGAGCTTCCGTTCGACGAGCGCGAGGCCACGCCGCTGAACGCGGACGATCCGTCACCCCAGCGCGTGACGACGTATCCGGCACGCACCGGGCGCAAGCGGCGCGCGGGTCGGGACACGATCGGGCCGGCGTCGATGGCGACGGTGGCGGGCGCGGGGGCGCAGGAGGTCTTCCTCTACGCCGAGCACGGGCCGGGCACCGGACAGCTGTTGCCGGTCGGTGAGGGCACGCTGGTGCTCGGTCGCTCGAGCAGCTGCGATCTGCGGCTGCCGCATGCGTCGATCAGCCGCCGTCACGCACGGCTGACGCGTCGCGGGGAGCGTCTGTACCTCGAGGACCTCGGGAGCCAGAACGGCACCTTCCTGGACGACGAGCGGCTCGCGGGGCCGCGCGAGCTGCAGGTCGGTCAGCGCATCCACATCGGTCCGGCGGTGCTGCGGCTCCGGGTTCCGGGGACGAATGCCCGGACGGATCGCCCGCGCCGGAGGCCGCGTCCGCCACGGGCGGAGCCGGTGGTTCGCCCGGTTCGCATCGCGGTGCTCGCGGCGACGGCGGGATTCCTGCTCGCGACGGCGCTCGCGCTCTGGACCGCGCAGACGCACCCCGGGCTGCTCCGGGGCGGCGGCGCGACGACGCAGACGCAGCGGCGCTGAGCGGTGCAAGTCTCCGGCGCCTTCTCGCCGGATTCCTCAGGTCATCGAAGGCATCGAAGGCATCGAAGGTGCCTGGCACCTTCGACGACGCCGGCTCCCTCCACGACGGGGTTCGCGCGCCCACGACGAGCATGCTCGGAGCCTCGAAGGTGCCTGGCACCTTCAAGAACGACAGGACGAAATGTTCAGAGGCTTCGCAGATTTGGACGGCGGCGGACCGCACAGTCTTGCAGGATCGCCTGGAGGCCCCGGACCGCGAGGACGGCATTCAGACCGCCGAACCCGAGCAGCACCAGGGCGATGATGATCGCGCTCCGGTCCTCTCCGGGACGCTCTCCCTCGCGGAGCACCCAGAGGCGGCCATCCACTGGACGGAGACCCTGCACCGCTCGCAGCTGCGCGGCGGCGTCGCGGTAGCCCGGAGAGTCCCCGAGCGGGAGCAGCCGCCCCCGGACGCCGAAGGGGCGCGGGTCCGGCGGCGGTGGACGCTTCCCAGGCTGCCAGTCCTCGGTCGGAAGCACCGGCCGGCGAACGAGGAGCGGCGTATCTTGCAGCGGCACCACCACGATCCGGGCGCCGCGCTCCATGCCGTAGAAGGCGGTCCCGAGCGGGACGCCATGAACCTGGGCGAACACGTTCGGCCGGAGCTGGTCGAAGCGGTAGCTCTCCTCGCTGCCGAGGGTGACGGGCTCGCGCGACGCGAAGAAGTACGCCACGTCCGGCGCCTCTCGCCACAGCAGGAAGAGCGCGCCGGCGAGGCAGAGCACCGCCACCGGGAACTGCACGCCGGTCACCCGGCGACGGGTGCTGCGCTCGAGCTGACGGATGCGCTCGTCGCGGGCTTCCTCGGGAGAGAGCGGAGCCTGTTCCCCCACGGAAGCCCCGAGGACCTCAGGTGATGCTGAAGATCTTCCGGAGGTCGGACTCGATCTCGTCCTCGGTGCACTCCTTCGCGAGGCTGAGCTCCTTGATCAGCAGCGCGCGGGCAGTGTCGAGCATCTTCCGCTCGCCGAACGAGAGGTCCTTGTCGCCCTTGAGGAGGTAGAGGTCGCGCAGCACCTCGGCGATCTCGAAGACCGAGCCGGTCTTGATCTTCTCCATGTACTCCCGGTACCGGCGGTTCCAGGTGGTGGAGTCGACCGAGATGTCCTTCTCCCGGAGGATGGCGTAGACCTGCTTGACGTCGTCCTCGCTGATGATCTCCCGCAGGCCGACCGAGCCGACCTTGTTGATCGGGATCATGATCCGCATGCCGTTCTCGAGGATGCGGAGGACGTAGAAGGACTGGCGCTGGCCGGCGACCTCGGTGTGCTCGATGCCCATCACCTCGCCCACACCCTGGCCGGGGTAGACGGCCTTGTCGCCGGTCTTGAAGCTGGTCTGCACTGGGAAGCTGCCTCCTCGCGGCCCTGGAACGCCGCGAACTCCAAGAATTTACCACGAATTCGGTGATTTCGCAACGCGTCGTCTTGACCGGCAGATGCGGCGTCGACTAGCCTCCCGGCTCTTTTTTCGGGGGGTCTCGAGCCACATCGACGGAGAGATCCGCGGATCCGATCGCCGGAACCGTGGAGCAGCTGGTCGCGCGCTTGCAGTCGAGGCTGGGCGAAGGGGGGAAAATGCGCGACTGGAGCTGGAAGGACCTCGGGATCCGTCCACTCGTCTTCCCTGTTCTGGCCCTGGGCGCGGGGTGCGCCGTTCCAGCCCTGACCCGGGCAGCGCCACTCGGCTTCGCTTGCCTGGCTGCCTGCCTGGCAGCCGGCGCGTTCCTGACCCGGACCCGCCCCGGCGCGCACCTCGCTCTCCTCGTCTCCGCCCTGCTCGGGGGCT